>NZ_JBFUBG010000102.1:0-21641 GCF_056405875.1 Rhizobium sp. P1_E6
GTCGGGAACATTCGTCTTGCCCAGGCATCCAATGCGGAAAAAGGATGAGCCATGGCCCAATACGCAGAGATATCGGCAGCAGAGAAAAGCGACCCGGAGCTGGTGGCGCTGGCGCTGGCGCGCGATCCCGCCGCTTTCCGCGCCATCATGCGGCGCTATAACCGCCGGCTGTTCCGCATTGCCCGCGGCATCCTGCGCGATGATGCCTTGGCCGAAGACGCCCTGCAGGATGCCTATCTCAAGGCCTTCCGCCACCTTGCCGATTTCCAKGGCACCAGCGCCTTTTCCACCTGGCTGACGCGCATCGTCATGAACGAGGCGCTCGGCAGGCTCCGCAAGGCGAGCCGCACGCCCGAAGTCTCCGTCGATACGGTCCAGATGCAAAGCMGCATTCTCGATTTCCCCACCGGTTCGCCCATCGACAATCCCGAGATCACCATGGCGCAGCGACAGATCCTGAAACTCGTGGAAACGGCAACCGACAACCTGCCGGAAGAATTCCGCCTCGTCTTCATCGCCCGGGTCATCGAGGAGATGAGCGTCGAGGAAACCGCCGAACTTCTCTCCCTCAAACCCGAAACCGTGCGCAGCCGCCTGCACCGCGCCCGCGCGCTCCTGCGCCGCGAGCTCGACCAGATGATCGGGCCGATTGCGATGGATGCTTTCCCCTTCGCCGGCTGGAAATGCGACCGGTTGACGGAGCGGGTGATGGGCGAGCTGATGGGGCGGTGAGGGCGCCTATTTCGGCTCGGACTGCTGGATGACGGCCGGCGGCGTCTTGCTGCTGCCGCCATCGAACATCTGTACGCCCAATATGCCGATGACAGATGTGACCATCAGCGCAAGGATTAACATCATCAGTAGTCGCATGGGGCAATCCGATCCGGTGTTTGGCGTCCGGATAACATCTGGAGGTGGATATCGTTCCTGTAGGGTTAGGAGTGGCGGTGAGGAAGAAGGGGCACAAAAGATAGCTTTGTGCGAGAGAAGGTCCTCAAGACAAGAACCGGAAGTATCTGCCTCGCCAACAACATTCCCCCGCTGTTTCAGCGCTCCCTGACTTATGCTATCAATACTTGCATCATTCCTATTTCTACCGGGCTTTACCTGTAACGCGATCTCCGGTGAACGTTCGGCTACTCGGGGGAAGTGCCATGAACAAGCAGGATGTCGCAGCGCTCTTTGCGCATCTCGAACACGGAGACGGCGCAGGCTTCTTCACCCATGTCGCCGATGACGTGGACTGGACGGTCATGGGCACCCATCCGCTCGCCGGCCACTACCATTCGAAACAGGAATTCCTCGCCGGCACCTTCGCCAAGCTGCACAAGGTTCTGCCTGACGGCACCCAGCTCTCCACCCGGAATATCCTCCTCGACGGCGACTGGGCGATCGTCGAGTTGCGCTCGATGGCGACGGCCCGCGACGGCATGCGCTTCGACAACCACTATTGCTGGCTCTGCCGCTTTGAGGGTGAGACGATCGTGGAAGTGCGCGCCTATCTGGACAGCTGGCTGGTCGGCGAACTTTTCCGGCGCAACCCGCTGGGCGCGAGGGGATCGGCGACTGTCTGAAATCGTTGATTGCCATCGAGGGCTCGATATCATCGCTCCCTTTCCGCAAGCGAAGCGCCGGCGCTTCAGGCGGAACTCGACACCATCGAGGAAATCGACCATGCGGCCTGAAGATTGCTCCTCCGCTCACCCGCCGCCCCCGGCGCGGATCAGCTCGATCAGCGCCCGCAATGCCGCTGATGTGTTGCGGTTGCGCGGGTAGTAGAGGCAGAGCGGGGATTGGCGGGGCAGCCAGTCTTCCAGCACGGTGGCGAGCTTGCCGGCCGCGATCGCTTCCGCCGCGATGGCGCGGGAGATATAGGCAAGGCCCATGCCGGCGATGGCCGCCTTCAGCATCAGCGATTGCTCGTCCAGCGTCAGGCCGCCTGATACATCGACCTCCAGCGCCTCGCCATGGCTTTCGAATTCCCAGCGATAGATGCTGCCACCCGCCGCCTTCGACCTGATGCAGCGATGGTTCGCGAGGTCGAGGGGCGTGTTCGGCGGCGGATGATCGGCGAGATATCGGGGTGCGCCGACAACGCAGAAATCAAGGCCGAACGGCAGGGGCACGGCCACCATGTCCGCCGGGACGGATTCGGCAAGCCGGATGCCGGCGTCGCAGCCGTCGAGCACCACATCGACGAGCCGGCTTTCGGTCGTCACTTCCACCTGCACCGCCGGATAGCGCTGCAGATAGGTCAGGATCAGGGGCGTCAGGATTTCGTGGGCGCCGGTGACCGAGCTGTTGATCCGCAAGGTGCCCGAGGGTCGCGTGCCGTGGCTGCCGGCGGCTTCCATCGCCCGTTCTATCGAGGCGAGCGAGGGCGCCACGCTGGCGATGAATTCCTCGCCGGCCGAGGTCAGCGAGACACTGCGGGTGGTGCGGTTGAAAAGCCTGATACCGAGCCGGTCTTCGAGCGCGCGCACATTGCTGCTGAGCGCCGTCGGCGACATGCGGAGCGCATCGGCGGCAGCGCGGAAGCTGCGGTGCTCCGCGACCGAAATCGCCGCCCTGATTTCGGTAAATCCGCTGCTCTGTATTATGCGGGATATCGGCATGAATCGTCCCGGTTTAAACATCTAATCGGGATAATTCCTATCGCTTATTGTCGATCCATCCAAGATCAGCAGATGGAGAAAGACAATGGATATGCAGCTTTCCGGCAAACGGGCGCTGGTGACGGGCTCTTCGGCGGGGCTTGGCGAAGCGATGGTGCGAATGCTGGCCGCGGAAGGGGCTGCCGTCGTCGTGCATGGGCGCGACCGGGCGCGGGCCGAGGCGATTGCCGGCGCCATCACCGCTTCCGGCGGCACGGCGGATGTGGCGATCGGCGATCTCGCCAGGGGCGATGAGGCCGAAGCGGTGGTCGCCCAGACGCTTGCGGGCGGCGAGATCGATATTCTCGTCAACAATGCCGGCCACTATCACCATCTCGACTGGCATACGGCAACGCCGGAAAAATGGGCCGAGACCTATGAGATCAATGTCATCTCGGCGGTGCGGATGATCCAGGCGATCGTGCCCGCCATGGTCAGGCGCGGTTGGGGCAGGGTGATCCAGATCGGCGGCGGGTTGGCATCGCAGCCGATCCCGATGCAGCCGGATTACGAGGCCTCGCTTGCCGCGCGCCACAATCTCGCGGTCTCGCTGGCGCGGCGGCTGAAGGATACGGGCGTTACCTCCAACATCGTCTCGCCGGGCGCCATTCTCGTGCCGGCGGTGAAGGAGCTCCTGGAAAAGATAGCGCCCGCGCATGGCTGGGGCGATCGCTGGGAGGATATCGAAAGCGGCTGCGTCAAGGACATGGTGCCGAACGATATCGGCCGCCTCGGCCGTCCCGAGGAGATCGCCGCCGCCGTTGTCTATCTTGCGAGCGGCCATGGCGCCTATATCAGCGGCGCGACACTGCGCGTCGATGGCGGCACGATCCGCTCGGCCTTTTGAAAGGTAAGGCCGTACCTCCCAAAAACCCCTCCCTACAAGTGGGGCGGGGTTTTCGGTACCTGGCGCCTGGATTGACGGTCGAGACCCAGTCGCCATGACCACCAACCACCCTGAACTTTCAGCCATGTCCAGCGTTCCCGGATCAAAGGAGCCCGATCATGTCCCAACGGAAATTCAAGAAACTCACCCACCGCCTTCTTGTCCGGTTCGATAGCGTTCAAACCCTGCTCGACGAAATCGAAGGCAGCGCCRTGAAGCTGCAGGCGACCTGCCACGACGAGGCTGACGGCGAGGGCGTCAGGCATCCTGCAGCGCAGCTGCCGCAATTGCCGAGGCATGGAGCGGCGCCGGCTGCCCTGTAGCAGGCCCCCGCGATCCTGCAGCTTCGCCTGATGTGTTCATCCTGTCCCGGCAGGGAGATCGGGTATATGATTGCCGATCACCATGTTGGCGGAGGGACAGCCGGATGCGTGGGTTGATTGGAAGCGTGCTGATCTATCTTTGTGCTCTGACCAGTTCTCAGGGCGGCCCACTCCACGAGGCGGCAAAGACCGGTGACATCACAGCCATCGCGGCCGCCCTCGATGCAGGCGCCGACATTGAGGAGCAGGACAAGGGAGCCACTCCGCTCTTTCTCGCAGTTCGCAACGGGAATCTCGAAGCCGTAACATTGCTGATCGAGCGTGGGGCAAATGTGAACCACCAGTCGGCAATCGGCCTGCCGATCACCGGCGCCGTGGTGAAAAACTCCGCCGATCTCATCCGGCTTCTGCTGGCGCGTGGTGCTGACGCCAACGCTGCGGCGAGGGGTGAGGGGATGTTGCACTTCGCCGTCGCGGGCGGCTGTCTTGATTGCGTCAAGGCACTCGTTGAAGCCGGCGCAGACGTCAACGCCATCTGGGTGCGTGGCGATCCCGCGCGGCTGCCCGCTATCATCACGCCTTATCATCTTGCGAGGCATGACGACCATGCCGAAATCGCCGAATATCTGCTGACGCATGGCGTCATCGTTCAGAAGCCCGCGCCGATTTCTGCGAAGCTGGCGAATGGTGACGCGGCAAAAGGGGCGAAGTTGTTCGCCACCAACTGCTCATCCTGTCATGTCACGCGTCCGAAGGATGTCCCCAACAGGGGGCCGAACCTGTGGAACGTCGTCGGACGCAAAAAGGCATCCACAAAATTCGGCGGCTATTCCCGAACCCTGTCGGCCTGGGGTGGCTTCTGGACCTACGAGGACCTCAACATTTTCATCGCTGGCCCCACTCTCACGACGCCAGGCGTCAACATGGAGGTTCGCGGTGCGCCCGATGAAACCGATCGATTGGATGTGATCGCCTATCTGCGGTCGCTCAGCGACTCGCCGGTTCCATTGCCCTGAGCAGGCGTCCGGCTCGGTCCATCGCTGGATTGTCCATGCAAGGCGCTTCAAAAGGTCTCACGCGCCCTCATCGGGAATGTTCAGTACCTCGCCGCAGGCCTTGCAGTGAACGGCATCGGCATCGTGGCGCTGCAGCCCGCATTGCGGGCAGGCAAAGGTCACCTTGTTCGGCCGCACCACAGCTTGGGCCAGCCGCACGAAGAGCGAAATGCCGACGATCATCGTCACGACGGAGGTCAGCTTGCCGAGCGTGCCGGGCAGGGTGATGTCGCCGAAGCCTGTCGTGGTGACGGTCGCGACGGTGAAATAGAGCGCGTCCACGAAGCCTTCGCCGCCTGGCTGGTTATAGAAGAAGGAGGTGTAGACGAAGCCGGTGACGAGGAAGAGGAAGACCAGGAAATTGATCACCGCGCGCACGACATCCAGCGCATAGCCGCAGCTCATCCGGCGCAACACTTCCTTCAGGAGCGGGCTTCGTCCGATCGCCCAGAGCCGCATGACCCGCAGGAAGGCGAAGTTGAAGAGCGCATCGGGGAAGAGCAGCGTCGCCAGCACGATGAAATCGATCCAGGTCATCGGCCGCAGGATCCAGCTGCGCAGCGAGGGTGCCGCAATGGCGCGCGCCGCGATCTCGGCGGCGATCCAGACGGCGATGACGTAATCGATGACCAGATAGGTGGGCGCCGCCCGAAAATAGGGGCCGAGCACGAAGAAGGCGAGGATCGCGATATCTATGACGGTAAAGATGGACTGCAGGAGAATGGCCTTACGGCCTTCGCCCCGTTCAATGCGCCGCAGCCCCGCGCGCAGGCTCTTGTGATGCGTGTCGTCGTCGAAGAGATGATCCATGACGGCGAAATAGCTCGCGGATGGCGGGCATCAATGGCTGGTGGTGAAGCGCCGTCTCCGAGTTCTCGAAGAGATCACATCCTCTCCGGCTCGGAGGAGGAGGCAGGGGCCACCACGGGCCAAGGTCACTGTCGTTTGCGTCTGATCTTTCGCAGTTCATTCCTGTCGATGAAATGATCGGTCACCCCAGCCTCTTTGTCGGGGTGCGAGATTTCCACATCCAGCTCTTCGGGCAGGTCGAGTGCCTGCTTGGTGTTCATGATGCCGAGCGGCACGCGGCCGTCCTCGGTCCTGGCGGCGACTTCGACGAGCGGTTTTGTTTTATGGGCCATGTGGGCCTCCTTTCTATAGAGACCCAACGCGGCGCGGACTCGCCCGTTCCATCGAAGACGGGAATTGCGGGCTCGGGAACAAACAGCATGTGCCGGCGTTCGGTCCTCGCGAACACATTCTAATCACGGAGGATTTTCTCATGGGTCGCGGTATTCTTCTCTGGCTTCTGGGTATCCCGTTGCCGATCGTCATCCTGCTCGTCCTGTTCATGCGATAGGAGGCTCACATGTCTCTTGCTGCAGACAGACCTGTTATCCAGGGCTCCGCCCTCGAAGGCGGGCAAACCGGCGTGATGCCGGTCGAATCCTCGAAATCAGCCGTCGCCTGGGGGCCGATCATCGGCGGCGCCGTGGCGGCGACGGGCATTACGCTCATTCTGTTGCTGCTCGGCTCGGGCGTCGGTCTCACCATGGTATCTCCGTGGTCGGGACAGAGCAGCTCGGCCGCCACAATCGGCGTCACCGCGGCGATCTGGCTGGTCGTCGTGCAATGGCTGTCGTCGGCCTTCGGCGGCTATATTACCGGCCGGCTGCGGACCAAGTGGGCCGCCGTCCACACCAACGAGGTCTTCTTCCGCGATACGGCGCACGGATTCCTCAGCTGGGCGCTTGCCACCGTCTTCGTCGCCGGCTTCCTGGCATCGTCGCTGAGCTCGCTCGCGGGCGCCGGCGCCAGTGCTGCCGGCCAGGCTGCGATGGCCGCCGGGGTCGCCGGCACCTCTGCCGCAGCGGCCTCTTCGGATACGCCTGATGCCTCCACGTCCTACTTCACGGATGCGCTGCTCAGGCCGCAAAACGTCGCCAATCGCGCCAACGAGGACGATAGCGCCGCCGCTGCCCAGATTTCCCGCATCCTGCTGCAGGGAGCGGTGAACGGCTCGGTGCCTGACGGCGACAAGACCTATATCGCCAGCATCGTTTCGGCCCGCACCGGGCTTTCCGAAGCCGATGCCCGCGCCAGGGTCGATACCGTGCTGAAGCAGATCGACGATGCGAAGGTTGCTGCGCAGGAAGCTGCCGACAAGGCACGAAAGGCGGCCGCGACATCGGCGCTGATCGGATCGCTGTCACTGCTCGTCGGCGCGTTCATCGCCGCTGCCGCCGCCGCTTTTGGCGGGCATCAGCGGGATGAGGAAGAGGACCTGATCGCGACAAGCCGCGGTCCGCTGGTTTAGCGGGTCACGCATCGTCCCGGCGTTCCGGAAGGTATCGCGCTCCTTGCTCTCCCCCCGGGGAAGGCAAGGGGCGCGCTGCATTAGAGCATCTCCGTCTTTCTCAGAAACACKGAGATGCTCTATCTCTGTGTTTTCACGCAATTCCAGACGCAAAACCGCTTCGCACTTTTGCTGGAATTGCTTTAGCGACCGGTCCGACCGCTTTCCCACAGCCGCAATCCACGGGGCGTCCGGTGCTATCGCCGTTCGGCTTCCATATTTCTCAGGCGAAACATCTGCGCGAAGAATGCCTTGTCGGGCAGGCGGCGAAGCAGGGCGGCAATCGCGGCACATGCCGCTACGGCGAAAATGAGCCGGCCGGTCAGGACCCCGTGCAGATCCGCGCCGAGCGACATCACCACGATCGTATCCTCGATCACGCTATGCGCGAAGCCCATGAACACGCAGGACAGAAAGATCTGGCGCGGTGATATCGCTCCCGATTGCGCCTCGCGGATCAGCAGGCCGGCGCCATAGGAAATGCCCAGAAACAGGCCGATAGCCGTGAGATGTTCGGCCTCGCCCCTAATGCCGGCGAGGCGCAGCACAGGCGAAAGAGCCTTCATCATCAGGCCCAGCAGCCCGGTCACCTTGAGGATTTCAAGAGCCCAGGAGAGGACGACGAGTATGACCAGCATCCAGACCATGGTCTGCGCAAGTCCAAGAAAGTAGTCGGCCCAGTCCGGCGTTGCGCTGATGGGGAGCCAGACAGGATGGACCTGAGAGGACAGCCAGCCTGTCGCGGTGAGAACATGGTGCAGCAGGAAGGCATAGAGCAGGCCGCCCGCAATGCGCAGCGTGGTCGTCGCGATCATGCCCGGACCCGCCTTCTGGATGATCTTCTGTTCGATCGGCAGGCCATGCGCGAAGAGGATGAGGGCCGAGAATACCGTGATATTGGCGACGCTGAGCGAGGATGCGGGAACGAGGGTGAAAACGAGTGGAACCGCACCCCAGATCCCCACCAGCATGCCCGTCAGCCAGGCGAGGCCCAGCTCCGGAGGCAGCCCGATCAGGTTCATGATGGGCGCAAACGCGGGGGCGACAGCCTTCACCGCTCCCATCCTCGATAGCAGCTCGGCAAGGATCGCGATTGGAACCGTTATGCGGGCAAGCACCCAGTAGATTGCGAGCGTTTCCGTGGTGTTGCGCCGGATGAGCGATAAGAACGACATTTGAGACCCCCTTTATGGTGCCTCAATCTGGTAGCCCCGATCACTTCGAATTTGTGATCAAAGATTGCAGATCCGTGCAATTTTATTGCAATGGCGCGTTTGACCGATATGCTCCGGGGAATGGATCGTATCGACCGAAAACTTCTGAACCTGATGCAGCGCGACGCATCGCGCACGAATATCGACATGGCCGAGGAGGTGGGCCTGTCTCCCTCCAGCTGCCTGCGCCGCGTGCAGCGGCTCCACAAATCGGGTGTGATCGACCGCATCGTCGCAATCCTCAATCCCGCCAGGGCCGGACGCGGGATCAAGGCGCTGGTGACGGTGGAACTGAAGCTGCACGGAGAAGCGCATATGCGCCGCTTCCTGGATATCGCGATCGCCGAGGAGGCCGTCTCGCAAGCCTATGCCGTCACCGGGGAAACCGATGTCGTTCTGATGCTGCGCCTGCGCGATATGGAGGAATTCGACTCTTTGTGCGAAGGTCTTTTCCGCGACGAAAACAATGTTGCCCGCTATTTCACCATGATCGTTATCCGGACGGCGAAAGAGGAAACGGCCATCAGGCTCTGATCGGTGCGCCGTGGCTGCCGGCTGCCGGTTTCAAAAGGATGTCACGGCCCTGAATCCGAAAATCGCTGCATTCTGTATCCGCGAATTCGGCTTGTCGGGATCGGTTGCATTGCCGCCGGGGCGGATGACATATTGAAAGAATGGCTGCGCCGTAAACCATGGCGTCACGGCAGCCTGGTATGTGGCTTCGATCACCGCCTCGGAACTCGGAACCGGCTGCGACGTCCCGGTTAAGGCATTTTCAGCCCTTACCTGATCCGACATGCCCGAACTCATGCTGGCATAGGCAAAGCTGATGCCGGCGGTGTCATCGTCGCGGCCCGGCAGAAGCCCCTTATAGGCAAGGCCCAGATCGAAATACCAGTTCATGCTGTTGCGCTCCTGCTGCGGCGCCACCGCGACACGCACAAATCCGTTGAGGCCATTGTCCTTGCTGTCAGGCTCCTGCCAGAGCGTCTGATCGACGACGGCATAGACCGCAAAATTGCCCGAGAGGCGGCGCGGGCTGCCGCTCGACAGGGGATCGGCGAGTGAAACGCCGTTCGATGCGGTGGTCAGGCTGTCGAACTGCTCCGAATTATACCAGGCGCCGATCTTGTAGGTGCCCGGCAAGCCGGGCTCGCCCTTTCCGGGCGCATAGGCATAGGCCGCCTCGGCAATGGCCAGCACCCCATCGCCAATCGGAAAGCCCAGTCCATTGGCATTGCCATCGGGGTCAGAACCGGTCGGGCTGCCATTGAAGACGGCAGCCTGCAGCGTCCAGGCATCGTCGGGCTTGATGATGATCTGAGCGCCCGGAACGGCGAAGGGATAGGCCGGTCCTCCACCGGGAAGATCGGCGGCAAAAATGCCGGGCCATCCGAATGTCGAGTTGACGAAAAGGCTGGCCGTATTGCTGATCGCGAAATTCTGGTCCGCCAGAATCTGGCCGAGCTTCAGCGTCACCGTGTCGTTCATCAGGCTCTGTGAGAGATAGAATTCTCCCAGCCTGAAGCCGGGATCGGCCTCCACCGAGGTGACCGTCAGGAGGTTGCCGACATCCTTGCCGGACAGGCCCTGGCCCTGGATCGCATAACCGGAAATATGGATGGCGCCGCCGGTCCAGCCTGCCAGCCGGCCCATGTCGAAGTCGCCCTGCAACTGGAAGAGGCCGTCATAGGCCGCGCCCCTTTTCACGCCGCCCGAGACATTGCCGAGCACATCGCTGGTCTGCGACATCGTGAACGTGACGCCCTGATCCCGCAGCCAGTTGCGGTAGCCGTGCCAATCACCGGTGAGCGTCGTCTCCGCATAGGATGGCGGTGCCGTATCGTCCGCCCGTGCGCCCGTGCCGCAGGCAGCAATCGCAATCGCAAACGCAAAGGCGGCGCCGGATACCTGTCTCATTCTCTTCCCTCTTCCGGGGGCTGACGTCGGGAGGCGCTGACTGATAGCGCCTTTGCGCGAATATGAGCTTGCTATCCTTGGAACGAATTGCGCAGCAGGGCAAGTTTGTCGGCTACGGTATTGTAGACCCGGCTTGTCCTGCCGCCAGTTCGGTACGCTTTGCCAGACACCGTGCCTTCACGGCTTGGCGATATGCCAGACACCTTCGGCGCCGTCGCCGTGGATATCTCCAGGCCTGGAATCGAAGTGATAGGTATAGAGCGGCGAGCCGTTATAAGCCCACTGGGTTACCCCTGTCGGTCGGGTGACAACGCTCCAGGGACCGGATGCCTTGGCGCCGGCCGGTGCTGCGAAGGGAGGCCAGGCGAGGGCGCAGAGCAGGGTGCATGCCGATTTTCCGGGCTGATCCTTGTCGAAAGTGTAAAGCGACTGGCCGTCGGCGTCTGCCAGCAGCTTTTGCTGTCCGCTGGTGACGACCGTGGCGGGCGACGCGGTCTTTGCCTCTGCAGCCGATAGCGAGATCAGGGCGAGGCCAAGCGAGATTACCAGGCTTTTCGTGGTTCCAGACATTTCTGGTCCTTTCTGCCGCTCCTCTGTGCCTGAACAGGTGGGTTCCTGCCGGTCACAGGCGGCGTTTGGTTCAGGGGTGGTGAGGTCCAGTTTGCGGGCAGCTAACCCTTTGCAGCAGGTGCCGGCGGCACCGGCAGAATGATTTCTGAAGCAACCTTCCAGTCCTTTCCGATATGCAGCCAGTCGATGATCATCAGGAACGGTTTGGGCGTCCCGTCTTGGCCCGCGTATGAGACGGTGATGTTCATCGGCGCGTAGGATTTCGCCACGTCAGGCGTCAAGCCGACGATCTTGAGCTTCGTGTAGTCCGGCTCGAGCACGACCGGGCCGGATGTGCCGATGTCGTGCAGCTTCCGGTCGATCGCTTCGTTGCCCCAGAAACCTGCCCAGTTTCCCTCGGCGGGAACGGCGCTCTTGGCGACGAGAAGGGCTGAGGGGGATTGCCAGAACATGGCGTGAAGACCCTTGAAGTCGTGCCGGTTGGCGAGATCCATCAGCCTTGTGAATTCCGCCCTGATCTTGCTGGCGGCCTCGGCGTTCAGCGGTCTTTTGTCGGCGGAAGCAGCAGCCGAGGGCGCGGCGGAAACGGCCAGGACGATGGCCGCAACTGATAATGTCCTGTGCATGTCGTTACTCCGTGAGCGACCGTCCTTCAGCCGCATCAGGATCATCCGGTTAGCCGGGATTTGTAACTATACGAAGGTCGAGAGAGCCGTAGATGAAGGCGTGGGTACAAAGTTCGGTGAGCCCTATGTGATCGGGTGTCGGTCTGCCGTCGTGACGGCTTCCGTCATATTCATCGGCGCCGGCAGCGCGGCCGCGGCTTGCGAGTGGATTCGAGGTGCGTCGCCCCCTTGCAAAATCAAGCCACTGCACACAGTTGATGAGTTCCGGCGACCGGAGCTTTCCCGGCGCGTGACACCGTTCGAAGGGAGCAGAATGCAGCGTATCAGGACCTGGCTGAACCAGTATGAGCCGATGACGCTCATCACCTTCGCCTGCCTTGCCGGCGGGTTCTTCCTGCTGCAGCGGCTGACGAGCGAGGTGCTGGAGGGAGAAACGCTGGGCTTCGACCAGACGATCCTGCTCTGGCTGCGCCAGCCCGGCGATCTTGGCCGGCCGATCGGCCCGCAATGGCTCGTTCATGCGATGGGCGATATCACCAGCCTCGGCGGCATCACCGTTCTCACGCTGCTGACGCTGCTTGCGACCGCCTATCTGCTGCTCAACCGCAAGACCACGATTGCCGTCTTCCTGTTCCTCTCGGTTCTCACGGGCTGGCTGGCGAGCACCGGCCTCAAGATCATCATCGCCCGCGCCAGGCCGGACATCGTGCCGCACCTCGTCGATGTCAACGATCTCAGCTTTCCGAGCGGCCATGCGATGGTCTCGGCCGTCACCTATCTCACGCTCGGCGCGCTGCTGGCCCGCACCCAGCATTACCGCGCAACACGCGTCTTCGTCATGGCGGCGGGCATCTTCCTCGCCGTCATCATCGGCCTCAGCCGCGTCTATCTCGGCGTCCATTATCCGACCGATGTTCTCGCCGGCTGGGTCGCCGGTTCGCTCTGGGCGCTCTTATGCTGGCTGGTCTCGAAACGCTTCATCGCGCGGACGGCTGATGAAGTGCAGAGCGAGCGGCAGTGATGGTTCGTGCCGGCCGATAGATATGCACCACCGAGCCCCGCGGGAAGGCCTTTGAGCTGATCAGTTCGAGGCGCTGTGGCGAGCGTTTAGCAGGGCAGGGTGATGATCTGGTGATGGGAGGTTTCTGTTTACGCGCATGGCCCCCTCATCCGCCTGCCGGCACTTTCTCCCCGATGGGGAGAAGACATATGCCGCGCCGTTCCCGCGTCCCGAAAGGCATCGCATGCCACGTCCCCTCGCCCCAGCGGGGGGAGGGTTAGGGTGAGGGGTCCACACGCACAACGCTTCCTAATTTCTGTCTTGATGACGGAGGGGAGATTGTGCTCCGCCGACCCCACGAAAGCTCTGAAGTGGCGTGCGGGCAACGCGGCTCGGCACAATGATCCGGAATTATGTAGCAGATGCCACCAACCGAAAGCGCTTCGGCGGTGGCTGCTGTAAGCCCGAGAGCACCCATCGGTCATGTCAGCAATTTGCGGGTATCGCGAAACTRCCAATTCTGCGACTTTGCGCAAGCCAGGAAAACAAGTTTTGCTTTATTCAGGAATTTTGCAACACTACCACAGGTTAGGTATTCTTTGAATCGATCATAATCGGCTGGAGGAAACGACAATGACTGATCAGCAAGGATGCAACCCGTTTGATGGCCCTCAAATGCAAGGCGTGCATTATGAGCGGGCAGATATGTCAGGCGCTAATTTCGATGGCGTCCATCTCGCGGACGCACGATTTTACGCTGTTTTGACGAAGGCAAAGTTCATCGACACCAATTTGTCCGAAGCGAATTTTGACGATGTCAACCTTGAGGGTGCGCGCTTTAACATCGTCAATCTGTCTGGAGCCACCGTCACGAATGCGAACCTGTCGCGATTGACCATAAGCGGTGTCACATTGGCGGACGCGGAAATCGCAGATGCCGATTTGACCGGGATGCGGATCAACGGAGTTCTCGTCACCGATCTATTCAAGGCTTATGACCAGGCGAAAAGCTGAGGGTCAGTTGTTGGGTCGACGATAGACAAAGCTCGAAAGTGACATTTCGGAGCAATCTGAAACATGATCGGCTCCCGCAATGGGCCGGAAGCGGATATCGGTGGCAATTGCTACATAATTCCGCAATGATCTCCTCACCCCCCGATCATGGCGTGAACAGACGCTTCCCGCAACGCTCTTGCACGTGCCGGCCAAGCCTAGCTATCCAGCCCAAACACCTTCTCGAGATTCTCCCAGCTGCGGTCCATGGCAAAGGTCGACGACAGATACGGAATGCCGATATGGCCGAAGCGGACGGAAAGCTGCTCTTCGGCGGTTTCCTCGTCTATGCCGGCTATCTGCTGCAGATAGAGCACCGAGACGAGGCCCGTGCGGTCCGCACCCGCCTGGCAGTGGATAAGGATCGGTTTTGGCGCATCGCGCATCAGCGCCAGCAGTTCGTGCGCCTGTTCCGGCGTCACGTCCCGGGAGGCTGACAGCGGGTAGTTTATGTGGGTGATGCCGGCTTTCTTCGCTGCCTCGGTTTCCTGCATGTACCAGTTGGCGGTGTTTTCGCCGCGCAGGTTCAAGACGGTCTTGATGCCGTAGCGGGCGGCATAGGTGTCGATATCGGCGCCGGAGGGTTGGGCCGAGCGGTAGAGTTCGCCCGGCAGCACTTCATGGAAATTGCCCGATAGTTGCAGCGCGCCGAGATAGGCTCCAAACAACAGCGCGGCGATGCCGAAAGCGGCGGGGATTCTCCAACGTCGTTTCATTCCTGATCCTTGGTATTGGGCTTTATGCCTGAGATTGGGCGGGAAAATCGAGCGTGATGCCGAGGCCGGGATGCCGGTCGGCGAGCGTGATGTGGGCGGAATGCAGATCGGCGATCGCCTTGACGAGGCTGAGGCCCAGGCCGCTGCCTGAGGTCGTGCGGCTCTTGTCGAGGCGATAGAGGCGGCGGAAGACCAGTTCGCGCTCCGCTTCGGGAATGCCGGGGCCGTCATCGGAAACACCAGCCGAAAAGCCGTCATCGTCGGCCCGGAGCGCAAGCGTGATCCTGGTCATCGGCGGGCAATGGTTGATGGCATTTTCCACGAGGTTGACGAAGAGCTGGGTCAGCAGTTCCCGGTCACCATTGACCATGCAGGGGGAGGCTGGTCTGGTGGTAAAGTCGAGAGACTGGCCGTTATCCTCGGCAACGCTGCCGTAGATTTCCGCAACCGAACTCATGATGTCGCTGATATCGACCGGCTGGAAGCGCGCCTTGCGGGCGCCGGCCTCGATCTGCGAGATGCGCAACAGCGCCTCGAACGTGGCGTTGATGCGGTCGCTTTCCTCGCGGGCGTCGATCAGCAGGGTCTGGACATCCTCGCCGCGCCCGCCCTGTTCGATTGCCTGCTCGACGGTCATCTTCATGCGATTGAGCGGCGTCTTCAGGTCGTGGGCGATATCGGCGCTCACCTGCCGCATGCCTTCGACGAGGGCCGACAGCCGGTCCAGCGCCTGGTTCATATGGGTTGCGACGACATCGATATCATCGCCATTGCCTTCGAGCGGAATGCGCCGCGCCAGATCGCCGGCCGAAACATCGCTCATCGCCCGCTCGATGCCGTCAAGCCGCCGCTGGGCGCGGGCGGCTAGAAAAGCGCCGCCGCCGCAGGCGAGAATGACGATGCCGCCGGTGGCCCAGCCGAAGCTCATCAGCGCGATATGTTCCAGATCCTCGGTTTCGGCAAAGCTTTCGCCGACGATCAGCCGGTTGCCGCCGACGGTGCCTGCCAGGATGCGGATGCGGTCGTCGCCCTTCTGCCCGATGTCGCCGGCCTCGATGGTCGAAAGGCCATCTTCTGCCGCAAACGGCAAGACATTGCCGGCAAGCCGCTTACCCTTTTCGCCCGAAAGCAGGAAAATGCTGTCCTCGGCATTGTTGAGGCGAGCATAGGCTGTGACAGCGGCAACGAGGTCTTCGATGTCGGCCGGCGAATAGGTGGAGGCGACGACCGAATAGGTCTCGCGCACGGAATCGTCGAGCGCCGCAGCCAGATCGCGTTTCAGGAGCTGGTAGGTGATGATGCCCGCCACCAGAAAGGCCAGGATGAAGAGCAGGCCGAAGGCCAGCGCCAGCCGGAAAGGCGTGCTGCGCAGCAGCCTGGATCTTTTCCTGGAAACGGCTTTTTCCTTCAGCATCGGATTATCCGAAAACCGCTATACACTTTTCGGTCCGATGCTCTTTTGTTCAAGCATCGGATGACCCGAAAACCGCTGTACACTTTTCGGTCCGATGCCTGTCTGCTCAAGCATCGGATTATCCGAAAACCGCTACACACTTTTCGGTCCGATGCTCTAGCGCGGCGCATGCAGGCTGTATCCGGTATTGCGCACGGTATGAAGCAGCGGGATGTCGAAAGGCCTGTCGATCTTGGCGCGCAGGCGGCTGACATGGGTTTCGACGACGCTGGTCTTCGGGTCGAAATGGAAATCCCAGACGCGTTCGAGCAGCATGGTGCGGGTCAGCACCCGGCCTTCGCCGCGCATCAGCACTTCGAGCAGGGTGAATTCGCGCGGCTGCAGCTCGATCGTCTGGCCCTGTCGCGTCACCTGCCGGCGCACCAGGTCGAGCTCGAGATCGGCCACACGCAGCACCGTCTTCTGGTCCTGCACGGGCGGGCGGCGCGCCAGCGCATTGACGCGGGCGAGCAGCTCGGAAAAGGCGAAGGGTTTGGTGAGGTAATCGTCGCCGCCGGCCTCCAGCCCTTCGACGCGGTCGTCGACGCCGCTGACCGAGGTGAGGAAAATCGCCGGCGTGCCGATCTTTGCGGCGCGTACCGCCTTGATCAGCGACAGCCCGTCGAGGCCGGGCACCATCCTGTCGACGACCAGCACGTCATATTGCTCACGTGTCGCCTGGAAAAGCGCATCGCGCCCGTCGTCGATGACGTCGCAGACGTGGCCCGCCTCGATCATGCCGCGAGCGACAAAATCGGCCGTCTTTTTATCGTCCTCGACGACGAGAATGCGCATGGCCGGTCCAAACCCTTCACCTGATCGGAAGATTACTCTCACGCCGCACAATTCGCGCATAATTGTGTCCTGCACCTTATCGAATTCTTACGGATTCGTAAGTCGGCGGAACCGATCCGATCCCGGCTCTTGCTGCAACCTGACCTTTCTTACGAAAGCGTATCTTCCCGGCAAAGGCTGTGTATGGACCGGCGGCTAGAAGCTGGGACACGGTGGCGGAAAACGCGAACGCCATCGCTTTTCAAATTGCCGGCGCCGGGCGCCGCATTCAAGGAGATATCCCATGAAGACACTCCCCACGACACGTGTTGGCGCAGGCCTGCTCAATGCCCTCGTCATGGCCGGTTTCATCGCCGTTGCCATGCCCGCCCATGCCGCCACCGTGCCCTGCGAAGACATGCTGAAGGATATGCGCGCCGCCAAGGCGAAGGCCAGGCTCAGCGATGCCGACATGGCCAAGGTCAACGATCTCGAAGCCAAGGCCGTCGAGCGCTGCAATGCCGATGACGACACCCGTTCGGACAAGTTCCTGACCGAAGCCATGGCGCTGATCGGCAAGTGATTGCAGCAAGCGAGGAGAGATCCAATGGCAGAAAGACCATCTGACAGGCCGGCGAACATGCCGGCTGATGACATCAACCGCGTGCCGCGCGTCACCGTCGATTTCTGGCTGATCAAGCTGATGGCGGTGACGATGGGCGAGACGGCGGCCGATTACCTGGCGGTCAATATGGGCCTCGGCCTGACGATGACCTCCATCATCATGACGGCGATCCTCATCGGCGCGATCGTGCTGCAGTTTACCCAGAGGCGTTACGTCCCTTGGGTCTACTGGCTGGCGGTGGTGCTGATCAGCGTCGTCGGCACGCTGGTGACCGATAATCTCACCGATAATTTCGGCGTACCGCTCTTGACCTCGACCATCGCCTTCTCGATCGCGCTGATCCTCACCTTCACCCTCTGGAAGGCCAAGGAGGGGACGCTGTCGATCCACTCGATCTTCACGGCACGGCGCGAGGCCTTCTACTGGCTGGTAGTGCTCTTCACCTTCGCGCTCGGCACTGCTGTCGGCGACCTGATCTCCGAGGTGTTCGGTTTCGGCTACATCACCACAGGCCTCATCTTCGGCGCCATCATCGCCGTCATCGCCTTTGCCCATTTCGCGCTGAGGCTCGATGGCATCCTGTCCTTCTGGCTCGCCTATATCTTCACCCGGCCGCTCGGCGCCTCGCTTGGCGACTATCTCTCGCAGCCTTCGGACTATGGCGGGCTCGGGCTCGGCACGATCTATACGAGCCTGATGTTCCTCGCGATCATCGCCTTCATCGTCATCTACATGAGCTTCAACTACGAACCCGAGATCGAAGGCAGCCCGGAAGAGCCGTTGCGTTAAGGGTTGCCCGATGTGCTCGCCTCGCCCTGTCATGGCTCAGCCATGGGGGCGAGGCGAGCGCTTACGGATTTGTAAGATCGCGGAAAAGCGCGCGACAGGTTTTTGACCTACAGCCGGTGACACGACTTCTGCCCGCCACATGCCTATCCTTCCATTATGGCAATCCTCCCACCCGACAGAGACGGTGTCTGCCGGCCGAGCTATGAGAGTGATGGACATGCCGGGTTCGCTGCTGGCATTCTCCCTGCCGCGGGAGCGATGCCCGGTCCTTCTCGCCTGCCTGTCCGGATCGAAGCCAAGAAAACCGAGTAGACGATGACGACGATCACAAGCATAACCTCGACGATGACCGCCTCCTTCCTCGGCTCCTTCGTGGAAGTCGTGGAGGCCTTCACCATCATTCTGGCCGTCGGCGTCACACGGAGCTGGCGGCCGGCCTTTATCGGCACGGGGCTGGCGCTGTTCGTGCTGGCGGTGCTGGTGCTGGTCTTCGGCCCCTTGCTCGGCCTTATCCCGATCGACATCCTGCAATTCACCATCGGCACGCTGCTGATCCTGTTCGGCATGCGGTGGCTGAGAAAGGCGATCCTCAGGGCTGCGGGCTTCATTGCGCTGCACGACGAGGAGAGGGCCTTTGCGGCGGAGACCGATGCGCTTGCCCGCCAGTCCGCGGACCGGCGGGCCGACTTCCTGGCCGGCACGGCCGCATTCAAGGCGGTGCTGCTCGAAGGCATCGAAGTGGTGTTCATCGTCATCGCGACAGGCGCGCGGCCAGGCATGCTGCCCTATGCCAGTATCGGAGCGCTGATCGCCTGTATCGCCGTGCTCGTCATCGGCTTCTTCGTCCACAAGCCGCTGTCATCGGTGCCGGAAAACACGCTGAAATTCATCGTCGGCCTGCTGCTGACGGCTTTCGGCATCTTCTGGGTGGGCGAGGGCATCGGCACGGAATGGCCGGGCGAAGACCTCTCGCTGGTCGCAATCTTCGGCTTGCTTGCCGCCTTCTCCTTCATCGCGGTCCGGTGGCTGCTGCAGTATCATCATACGCATGCGGAGCCCGCCCGATGAGCATTCTCAGGATCGCCTTCAAGGAATTGATCGGCATGTTCATCGATGACGGGGCGCTGGCGCTGTTCTGCCTGCTGCTCGTTCTCGGGGTCGGCCTCGCGGCAAAATTTGGCCTCATCGGTCCGACGGCGGGTGCCGTGCTTCTCGTCGCCGGCTGTCTTTCGGTGCTTGCCGAAAGTGTCGCGCGGGCAGCACGGCGCAAGTTCAGGCGCTGACCGAACCGCCGCCTCGATCGAGGTCGGCGGCGGCAAGCGTGCGGTATGGGGCAGGGCGATCTTACCGGCGTCTTTCGCGCGCCGCTGCCAGCACCAGTGGCGTGACAGTGGTGGCGAGAGAGCCGAAGGGCAACTGCTGCAAGGCCTTGCCCACGAAGAAGGCTGCGGCCATGGCGCCCGAAAGCTTCAGCCAGGGGTAAACGCCAAGCTGCGCATGGGCGCTCGCATCCACCCAGCGAATATTTTCTTCCACCACATTGCCCGCCTGATGGCGGATGATGTGCAGCCGGGCGCGCAGATTGTCGATCTCGTAGCGCACATCCTCGATCTGCCGCTCGAGTTCCTCACGGGCGGCGGCGCGTTCGATATCGACGACGATCTCCTCGACCGGCGCATCCTCGGCTACCGCATCCAGATAGTCTTCATAGGCCGCTTCGCTTGCAAAACCCTCGGCGTTCGCGTGCTGATCGGCTTTTTCCTGTTCGGTTTTTTCTTCACGTTCGGGGGCTGGCGTGGGCTCGCTCGCGTCTCTGATCTCGTCCATGCCTTCGATGGCGTCCCTGCCTGTCGTGCTCGCCATTTCAGTCTCCTCTTTCGCTGACGGAATTCAAACGTTCGAGGCGGAAAAAGGATGCATGGGCGRCAGGGATTGATTACCGGCGCGTTACGCCGACAGACGGTTGATCCCTCACTTGACCAACACGGATACTCTAGGACTGAACGAGGATCACCAGGGTCTCGGGCAATACGCCGTCATATTCCATCGCATCGGCCGCCTGCCTGCCCTTCATGAATTCCGCYAGCCGGCCCATGTCGGCAACGTCCATGACGAGGCCAACCTTGTTGGACGATTGCGGATCGACGAAGGTGCGAATGTTCGTGCAGCCGATCGGTTCGAAAATTTCCTTGCGACGGGGCGAGGCGAGCCAGTGTTTGACGTCCTTGACGTCGTGATGAGCTAGGATGGTCGGCATTGCGTCCTCCTCTTGCTGCTCTTGATATCAGAGCCGGAGAAACTTTACGCCTCGGGTAATCGCATGGGTATCACCCGCATGGGTGGGCGCTTCTCTGCTCTCCTCACGAGGGGTTATACTATGGGCTGTGGAGCAGCATATCTCCTGATATAACGGGCATCGCAGTGTATAATTTCTGTAAATCGACCTAGATTTTTAGAATAAAATGCGAAGTTGTCCCAATCATTTGACAGGATTTTTTCGGTTATTTCATTTCATGTATTCATGAAATTCGACGCTCCGAATATTAATATTTATTTTTCTGAAAATGTTGAGAGGGCGTGCTATCCTTTGTTTTGCAGACAACCAATTTGACTCGCAGCGGTACCCCAAACGGGCGGGAACCTGCTGCAGAAGCGCGGATCATAACGTTCGTGCCGTCGAAACCCCCAGGGGTCATGGCCGCGAGAACAGCGTCTCGGCCAGGCGCTTAACGACAATGATTGGCGAGGCAGATGCAATTGGCGCGATACAGAAAAAAAGACCTGAAGTTTGCAAGGCTCCATGTCGTGAGGGCGGAGCAGCGCATCAGCAGGCAGGAAGTCATCGTGAGACGGCTGCGCATGATCGGCGGGCCGCTGGATCTGGAGCATGCGCTGCTGGGCAGGCTCTATGACAGCAAGAGGCGGGTTCTCTACCGCCTGAAGCGGATCGAAGACTTCCTCGATGCGACGTCGCAATCAGCGTGACATCGTGATGCAGCCTTCCTGATCGGCAGTCAACGAAGCGGGGGTCATTGCCTTCGCTTCAATCAAAGGAGGACGACATGTCTTCCCCCTTCAAACATTTTCATCGCGATTGCGAGAACGGTTGGCCATGGTAACGATCTTCCTCCCCGATGGATCCGCTGCGGCGAGCTTGGCGCGCTGGCGGCTCCTGGGCGTGCTCAGGCGCGCGGACTATGCGACATCCGATCTCGTGACGTCCGAGAGTGGTGAACATCACGAAAACGTGGTGATGATACGACGCATCAAGGAGGCGACGATGTCTCCGCCCGGCTATCCGGCGTCGAGGCGTCGCAAGCTGAATGCCGATGCGAAAGCCCTGGCATCATGGGAAAACGAAGGAGGCGCTGTCCGCGCCGCCGACGCCCGAACAGGCAAGCCCGATCGATAAGGTCGGCCGGTACTTAGCCGCCGTTTTCCGACAGCTTCTTCACGTTCGGCGCGGCATTCCCGAAAATTGATGATGTCATCCGGATAGGCCCGATATTCCGCCTCGCTCCCGAAGCCCTCATGACAGGCGGCGCGACACGGTCGTTCGGCGGCTGCTCGCCCACATCCTTCACCTCGTCCTTGCCTTCGATGGCGTCGCTGCCTGCAGTGCTCGGC
>NZ_JBFUBG010000103.1:0-21269 GCF_056405875.1 Rhizobium sp. P1_E6
CGCCTTATGAGCACATGAAGATCCGCATCCTCAACGGCGGCCATGCGGCGATCGCCTATCCTGCCGCGCTGATGGACATTCATTTCGTGCATGAGGCGATGGAAAACGACCTGATCCGCGCCTTCCTCGCCAAGCTCGAGAATGACGAAATCATTCCGATCATACCGCCGGTACCGGATACGTCGCTGCAGGATTATTTCAAGCTGATCGAGCGTCGCTTCCTCAATCCCAAGATCGCCGATACGATCCCGCGGCTGGCGCAGGACGGCTCCAACCGTCAGCCGAAATTCATCCTGCCGTCGACCCTCGACAATCTGCGCCAGGGCAAGGATGTCGTAGGCCTCGCGCTCGTCTCGGCGCTCTGGTGCCGTTACTTCGCCGGCACGAGCGACAGCGGCAAGGAGATCGTCTTCAACGATGCCAGCGCCGAGCGTCTGCATGAGGCGGCGGTAAAGGCAAAGGATGATCCGGCAGCCTTCCTCGCCTTCGACGATATTTTCGGCGAAGCAGCGAAATCAGACGTTTTCCGCAAACGTTTCGCCCATGCGCTCAAAACCTTGTGGGAAAAGGGCACGAAGGAAACCCTCCAGCTCTATCTCGACGGCAAGCTCGCGGTGTAAGGAATCTCGATGGCGGCGTTTCTGCCGCCATCCCGGCCTTGCGGACAAGGCAGGACCGTTGCGTCCGAACTGAACTCAGGTTGGGTCTTCCATGGCTGATGCTGAACCACGGCTGATCATCTTCGATTGCGACGGCGTGCTCGTCGATAGCGAGCCGATTTCGATCAGCGTTCTCGTCAAGGCGATGGCCGATCTCGGGGTGACGATCACCGAGGATGAAGCCTATGAGCGCTTCCTCGGCCGCAGCCTCGCAACCCTCATCGACATATTGGAGACCGAGTTCAACGTGCATGCGGGCGAGGAATTCCTCGAAGGCATCCGCATCAATCTTTATGCCCGCTTCCGCACGGAACTGAAACCTATTCCCGGTATCGGTGATGCGATCGATGCGCTCGGCGTTCCCTGCTGCGTTGCCTCGTCCAGCCAGGTCGAGCGGATCAGACTTTCGCTTTCGGTTACCGGGCTCCTGCCCAAACTGCCGAATATCTTCAGCGCCAGCATGGTCAAACGCGGCAAGCCGGCTCCCGATCTCTTCCTTTACGCAGCCAGCAAGATGCAAGTCGAGCCGCGCGACTGCATCGTCATCGAGGATAGTCCGGCGGGCATTGCCGCAGCAAAAGCAGCGGGCATGACGGTCTTTGCCTTTACCGGCGGCTCGCATGCCAACTTCGCCGGATATCGGGAAGAACTCGACCGTCTTTCGCCCGAAGCGGTGTTTGACGCCATGCCGGAATTGATACACCTTGTCCGCAAACAAAAGCCGGACGGGACTCAGCATTGATGCGTGATCATTTGGTTGCGGTGGATATCGGCACGGGCAGCGCACGCGCCGGTGTCTTTGACACGCGTGGCCACCTGCTTGCCAAGGCCGAACATCCGATCATCATGAATCGACCGCGCGAGAACCATGCCGAGCATGATTCCGAGGATATCTGGGCGGCCATCTGCATTGCGGTGCGCGCAGCGATGGGTCGGTCCGGTATTGAGGCGGCTGCTGTTGGCGCGATCGGCTTCGATGCCACCTGTTCGCTTGTGGTGCGCGATACCGAAGGCAGACAGATCAGCGTTTCCACCGGCGGCGAGACACGTTTCGACACGATCGTCTGGCTCGATCACCGGGCGCTGAAGGAAGCTGATTTCTGTACGGCGACGAAGCATGAGGTGCTCGAACATTCCGGCAATGTCATGTCGCCGGAAATGGAAATGCCGAAGCTGATGTGGCTCAAGAATAAGCTGCCGGCGACCTGGGCGAAGGCCGGCTATTTCTTTGATCTCGCCGACTTCCTGACCTGGAAGGCGACCGGTTCGCTGGCCCGGTCCCGCTGCACGCTGACAGCCAAGTGGAACTATCTTGCCCATAAGGAAAAAGGCTGGCGGCAGGATTTCCTGCAGCGGATCGGTCTCGAGGATCTACTGGCGCGTGGCCACCTGCCGGATGAGACGGTGGCAGTCGGCAAGAGCATCGGTAAGCTGACGCCCCAGGCTGCCGAAGCCTTGGGCCTGACCACCGATTGCCATGTCTCGGCCGGAATGATCGATGCCTATGCCGGTGCGCTCGGCACGCTCAGCGGCCATGCAGGCGATCCGGCGAAACTCGAACATCAGCTTGCGCTGATTGCCGGGACGTCGAGCTGCGTCGTCGCTTTTTCCCCCGAGCGAAAGCCGAGCCAGGGAATGTGGGGGCCTTACTACGAGGCGGTGTTTCCGCAATCATGGCTCGTCGAGGCCGGCCAATCGGCAGCCGGTGCGCTGCTCGATCATATCGTGCGCATGCATGCGGCCGGTGGTGAGCCGACCGCGGCGCTGCATCAGCGAATTGTTGCCCGCATCGCTGAACTTAGAATCCAGGAAGGTGACGCCTTCGGCGCACGCATTTTCGTCCTTCCTGATTTTCATGGCAACCGGTCGCCACTTGCCGATCCGCACGCTGTCGGCGTCGTCAGCGGGCTGACGCTCGATACGTCCTTCGACGGGCTCTGCGCGCTCTATTGGCGGACCGCGGTCGGGATTGCACTCGGCATCCGCCACATCCTCGAAAAGATGAAAGATCACGGCTACGTGCCGGATACGCTGCATGTGGCCGGCGGGCATGTGAAGAACCCCGTTCTGATGGAGCTCTATTCGGATGTGACGGGCTGCAAGGTCATCGTGCCTGACATGAACGAAGCGGTACTGCTCGGTACAGCGATCGCTGCATCAGTTGCCTGCGGCTTACACAGGGATTTGGCGGCGGCGGGCAAGGCGATGTATCCGGGCGGGACGGAGCGGCTTCCCGACAGGAACAAGCAGGCGGTTTACGACCGCGATTATCGCCGCTTCCTTGCCATGTATCGTCATCGGGCAGAGCTGGAAGCCTTGGGATAGTTCAGCGGTTTGCCGCTTCGCCAAGGATAGTCGCAAATTCCACCATCCGTCGGCGGCGCTGGCTCGCCTCCTCGCCGGCGCCCAAAATGACCGCCTCTGACAGACAGTCGAGCAAGGCGATCAGCGGCGGCAGGTTATCCATGTCAGGCGCGCGGGCAGGCGGCAACGCAAGAACGACGTTCGACTGTTCAGGAAGCCAGTCCGCATGCTGAGCGGAGATCAGGATCACTTTGTAGCCGTAGCGCCGGGCAGTCCGCGCAAGCAGCCGTGACCTGGCGAAGCGCCGGCAATCGATGATGATGAGCACCGCGTCGTCGACGAAGGAACGGGCGAAAAGCTCTGCGAAGCGGTTACCGGCGCCGTCGATCGCACGCACGCCGTCGCGGGCCTGGGTCAGCCGCTGGCAGAAATGATTGGAGAAGCCGGCAAGTCTGGCATGGGTGGCGACGTAGACCTCTCTGGCGGCACCGATCATCGCGACGGCTTCGCCCCAATGCGGCTGCGCGGTCAGATGGTAGATGTGATGCAGCGCCTGTATCTGTTCGGCCACGAGAACGGCGAGTGCCTTGCCCTCCGATGCATCCGTCTGCAACTCCGTCATCGAGCTTTGGAACTGGACAGGAGAGGTCGTTGCCGTTTCGCGGATCTCCACCTTGACGCTGTCCAGCCCCTGATAGCCGAGCGCACGGAGGAAACGGCCGACCGTCATCGGCGAAAGATCAAGTCGGTCGGCAACCGACGCGGCCGTTTCGAACGGCAGGTCGTTCAGGTGTTCCGTGAAATATTTCGCGATGCGTCGTTCGGCGGGCGTGCCGGACTTCACGTATTGCCTAAGCTTCTCTACAAAGTCTTCCACGTCGCAGCCTCCCCCATATCCTCAGAGGCTTTCCGTGGATTCAGGAGCCGAATCCCTGTTCTTAATATTGTCCGGAAGCTCTTCTTAGGCCCACACGTATATCGAACATTGCGAACTATATATTAGCAGATAATTTTCGACAAGTTTTCTATTCATGCATGTAATTTTCAACTGACTTGCCGGCAGGACGCAGGTTTCCTACATGACGCTGCGTAACGGAGACGCCAGAGAATGATCCTTGACGCTGCTCGCCTTTCGCTTGCCAACCTGTTTGCGCCTGAGACCCGGTCAGTTTTCTGGAAAGTTCTGGGATTGACGGTGCTGGTGCTGACCGGCTTGTGGTTTGCGCTGCGCGGCCTGTTCATCACTTTTTTATTTCCGTGGGTGGCCGGGTTCTTTCCCGAGATGCCTGATTGGGCCGGCTGGCTCAGCTTCGTTTTCCTGATCGCTGCCGGTATCGGCCTTGCGCTCGGGCTGGCGCTGCTGCTTTCGCCTGTTACGGCGCTGATTGCCGGCCTCTTTCTCGACGATGTCGCCGAGGTGATCGAGAAACGGGATTATCCCAAGGACGCGTCAGGCAAGGCCATGCCACTTGGCCCGGCGATGGCAAGCTCGCTCAAATTCCTCGGCGTCGTCATCATCGGAAATATCATCGCGCTTTTCCTGCTCTTCATTCCTGGCGTCAATCTCGTGGCCTTCTTCCTCGTGAACGGCTACCTGCTTGGGCGAGAGTTCTTCGAGTTTGCCGCCATGCGCTTCCGTTCACCGCCTGAGGCGCGGCTGTTTCGCACCAAACATGGTTCGACCGTTTTCCTCGGTGGTCTGGTAATCGCGCTTTTTCTGGCGATCCCGATCGTCAACCTGCTCACGCCGCTCTTTGCTGCGGGCATGATGGTGCATCTGCATAAGCTGGTTTCGGCACGCGATCCTGATTTTCGCGCCTAGTTTCACGCAATTGCGGGTGCAAAACGCTGACCAGTCTTGCTTGAATTGCTTCAAGCGGAAAGTGCAGTTGCATCGTACATTGCCGCATATTCGGCGCTTGGCGGGATCGGCTTGATGATATCGATCAGCACGCCGTTGGGATCGGCGGTGATGAAATGCCGCTGACCGAAATCCTCGTCGCGGATCTCGCGCAGGATCGGTAGGCCTGCCTGCTTGCAGGCCGCATAGATCATATCCACATCCTCGACTTCGAAATTCAGGAGGAGGCCGGAAATCTTACCGCGGCTGGCGGCCGGAATGGTTTCGTGGCTACCGTCGAGTACGGCGAGGGTCACATGTTCATCCTCCGTCGATTGCAGGTGGACATACCAATCGCTTTCGAAGAGCGGCTGGAAACGGAAATGGTGGCAGTAGAAGGCCGCCGTGCCGGCAACGTCACCCGTCATGATGACGGGATAAAAGCTCGTCGATTTCATTTTTTTCTCCTCCAGATTTTACATACAGTTTGTATGTTTTTGTATTTAACATACAAGCAGATTGTATGTAAATAGGATGCATGAGCCGTAGCAATCGTGAGAGAACCGAGCAGACCAGGCAGACCCTGATGGACGCCGCGCGCCGACTTTTCATCGAGAAGGGATATGCGGAGACGGCGACGCCGGACATCGTCGCAGCGGCGGGTATGACGCGCGGTGCGCTCTACCATCACTTCGAAGACAAGAAGGCGCTCTTCCGGGCGGTGATCGAAAGGGAGGCGGCTGATGTCGCCGAAGAGATCGAAAGGCGGGCTAAGCCGGAAACGGAACCACGTGCGGCGCTGCTTGCAGGTGCGGCAGCCTATTTCGATGCGATGGCAGTGGCAGGCCGGACGCGGCTGCTTCTGTTCGAGGCGCCGGCGGTCATTGGCCTGCCGGCAGCCACGCAGATCGACGCCGAGAATGCAGAAGCCGCATTGCGGGACGGGCTCGAAACCCTGCTCCCGCAGGCCGGTGCTCTACTCGCACCATTGACGGCTCTGCTGTCAGCCGCCTTCGACCGGGCCGTGATCGCCATCGAAGCGGGCGGCAGGCGTGAAGATTATGAGAGGGCGATTGCTGCCCTACTCGACGGCCTCGCCGATCACCTGCGGCGGTAGCTCCACCAGCGGTGCCGGGATATCGCTGCTCTTCTCAGGCGACTTGCAGATATCGGCAATCACGCAGTGTTCGCATTCCGGGCGCCGGGCCTTGCAGGTGTAGCGGCCATGCAGGATGAGCCAGTGATGGGCATGATAGAGGTAGTGCTTCGGAACAACCTTCATCAGCCGCTCTTCCACCTCGTCGGGCGTCTTTCCGGGTGCGAGCCTGATGCGATTGGCGATGCGGAAGATGTGTGTGTCCACCGCCATCGTTGCCTGGCCGAAGGCCATCGATAGTACGACGTTGGCGGTCTTGCGGCCGACGCCCGGCAGGCGAACCAACTCCTCGCGTGTCTCCGGCACCTTGCCGCCGAACTCATCGACCAGCATCTGCGAGAGTGCAATGACGTTCCTCGCCTTGTTGCGATAAAGGCCGATCGTCTTGATGTACTCGCGGACTTTCTCCTCGCCGAGATCGAGCATTTTCTGCGGCGTATCCGCGATCTTGAAGAGTGCGCGGGTCGCCTTGTTGACGCCGGCATCTGTCGCCTGAGCGGAGAGGGCCACCGCCACAACGAGCGTGAAGGGATTGCTGTGTTCCAGTTCACCGCGCGGCTCCGGCCGCTGGACGGAGAAACGGCGGAAGATCTCGGCGCGCTCGGCCAGCGAATAGGCCGTCTTGACCGACACCGCCGGCTTGCGGCGGGCGATCACATTCGGGTTTTGCGACGGTTTGGTAATGGATTTGAGTTTCGGATTCGCCATGGAAAATCTATACTCGGCGGCCATGATGGARAGCAACGCCGACAGCCGCAACGAGCAGCCTGTTTTCGCAGCCGAACTCTTTCCCTACCGTTCGCTCGGTCGGAAAGGTTTCAAGGTGCTGCTCGGCATTTCCGGTGCCATCTGCTTGATATACGGCATGTTCTTCATCGTCACCGGCGCCTGGCCGATCGGCTTCTTCTTCGGGCTRGATTTCCTGCTGCTATACGGTGCCTTCTGGCTGAACTACCGGTCCGGCAGGGTGCGGGAAGAGGTAACGGTTTCGCGCATGGATGTTGCGGTGCGCAAGTTCTCCCCCTCGGGCCGCATGATCGAGCACCACTTCAATCCGTTCTGGACGCGCTTTCTCGTGCGCCGACATCAGGAGATCGGCATTCTCTCCATGCATATTTTCGGGGAGGGCAAACGCACCGATATCGGCTCCTTCCTCAATCCCGACGATCGCGAAAGCTTCGCGAAGGCCTTCAAGGCCGCACTGGCAACAGTAAAGCAGCGTATTTGAGATACCGCAAGAAACGGGTGGTTTGGCTGGCCGCCCTTGATTATCTCCTTTATAAAGGAGAAAAACGATGAACATGATCGCGAAGCTCGATACAGATATCACCCCCGATGGCCCTGACTACGACACCGTCCGTCAGGTCATCGAATTCATCAGCGAGGAATATCGCGACCAACCCTCGCTGGAAGTGATTGCCGCGCGGCTGAATCAGTCGCCAACGCAACTCCAGAAGACCTTCACCCGTTGGGCCGGCCTCTCTCCCAAGGCCTTCCTGCAGGCCGTCACGCTAGACCATGCCAAGCGGTTGCTGCGCACGGAAGAGATGCCGCTGCTCGAAACCTCCATCGAGGTCGGCCTGTCCGGCCCCAGCCGCCTGCACGATCTTTTCGTGACCCATGAGGCAATGTCTCCGGGCGAATGGAAGGCGAAAGGCGGCGGGCTGACGATCCGTTACGGGTTCCATAATTGCCCCTTCGGCACGGCTCTCGTCATGGTGACGGACCGCGGCCTTGCGGGCCTCGCCTTCAGCGATTCCGGCGATGAGACGGCTTGTCTTGAAGATATGACCTGCCGCTGGCCGAATGCGGAATATGTGGAGGACCGTCAAGCGACGGTGCCCTATGCCGAACGTATCTTCCAGCCGGGACGTTGGACGTCGGACCAGCCGTTGCGGGTTGTCCTGATCGGAACGGATTTCCAGGTCAGCGTCTGGCAAAGCCTTCTGAAAATCCCCTTCGGCAAAGCCGTGACCTACAGCGATATTGCCAAGGACATCGGCCGGCCGACTGCGATGCGCGCTGTTGGTGCGGCAGTCGGAGCCAACCCGATTTCCTTCGTCGTGCCCTGCCACCGCGCGCTCGGCAAGAACGGAGCATTAACCGGTTACCATTGGGGGCTGACCCGCAAGCGGGCCATGCTTGGCTGGGAATCGGCACACGCCTGAGCGGTTTGGATCAGTCGAAGCCGTCAGGCGGCTTCGACGAGTTCCAGCAATGCCTTTGCCGCGCTCTCGTCGGTGATCAGCGTATTACAGCCGATGCGCTTGATCGTTGCGCGGATCGCGACGGCACGATGCGCGCCGCCGGAGGACAATACGATGTGTTTCGCTTCCTTCAGCGTATCGAGATCCACCGACATCACCCGCTGATTGATCGAGTGATCGACGGAATTGCCGTCCTTATCCAGAAAGTTGAACATGGTGTCGCAAACGCAGCCAGCGTCGATCAGCTGCTGCAGTTCGGCCTTCGATATCCACCCCTCGGACAGAGACGTCGAATGCGGGCCGATATCGCCGCAGCTGACGATCGCCAGATCGAGGTTTTCCGCCAGTCGATAGATCGTATCGAGCCCGCATTTTTCGACGAGGTTGCGCTTGGTTTCCGTCGAATCGACGAGCAACGGGGCGAGGAACATGTAGCACTCGGCGCCGAGCTGGTTTGCCAGTCGCCAAGTGTAGTCGATAGGGTTTGTCTGGTGGACTGCGACGATGCCACCGAGCAGGGAGACGATCTTGCAATTGTCGCGTCGTGGCGGCCGGAAGCTTGCGAGAGAAGCCGTCATGGTGCGGCCCCAGCCGACGCCGATCGTRTAATCGTCCGGAATGGCTTCCGACAGGAATTGGCCGAGCGCCAGACCGACATTCTTTGCCAGCGAGTTCACATCGCAATTGGCTGGCTCCGGCACGACGATCGCTTCGTCCAACCCATAGGCTCTCTCGAGCTTCACTGAAAGCTCGATGCAGTCGCCGATCGAATCGTTGATCCAGATCTGCACTTCGCTGCGCTTCATCGCCTCGTCGAGAAGGCGGATGACGGTGGTGCGGCTGATGCCGAGTTGTTCGGCAACGTCTTTCTGGGTCAGGCCCTCATTGTAATAAAGCCATGCGGCCCGCAGCCTGAGAGACGAGGCTTCGGAATAGGCAGTATGCGTGCCGCGTTTCAGCTTGACCACATCTCCTCCCGCACCGATTTCGCCCTAGATCTTTGCCATCGATGGCATAAGATTGCGACATCGGCTTTGTTCCGGCGATAATGCCGGGTGTGACACTTATGTCAATTGAAATGCACAAATGTCCTTGACTTTTCGTTGCGAGAGCGGCGATAGTCATGGTCGATAACATCGTTCTTGTCCGTCCGAGGAGGACAATGTGCGGGCATGCGGAAAGTCACGATCGGCCTTTCAGCCGCAAGCGGCATCGCTTGTGATGCGCTTGTCGTTTTCCGGCGCTTGGAACATCGCCGCTGGGAACACCGCCAATGTCTCTCACGTTTATGACTCATCCGTGACGGACGAGCGTCTTTTCGCCTGCAAAATGCAAATCACCTGATCTTAGATCACCTCTTTGCCGGGCGGAACTCGCGCCGGTTCGCAGCCCAAGTTCAAAAGGATTTTGACCATGACATCCAAGCTTGACCAACTCCGCGAGATCACAACCGTCGTCGCCGACACCGGCGATATCCAGGCTGTCGCCCGTCTGAAGCCGGTCGATTGCACGACCAATCCGTCCATCGTTCTCAAGGCGCTCGGCACCGACATGTTCGCCGACGACATGAAGGAAGCGATTGCCTGGGGCAAGAAGCTCGGCGGCGATGCCGATGCTGCGGCGGCAGCCGTTGCCGACCGCCTTGCCATCTCCGTAGGTGCTGCACTCGTCAAGCTCGTTCCCGGCCGTGTTTCGACCGAAGTCGACGCCGATCTGTCCTTCGATACCGAAGCTTCGCTGAAGAAGGCACGCAGCATCATCGCTGCCTACAAGGAGCGCGGAATCGAGAAGGATCGCATCCTCATCAAGCTCGCTTCCACCTGGGAAGGCATTCGCGCAGCGGAAGTCCTGCAGAAGGAAGGTATCGACTGCAATCTGACGCTGCTCTTCTCGAAGGCCCAGGCGATTGCTTGCGCCGATGCCGGCGTATTCCTGATCTCGCCATTCGTCGGCCGTATCCTCGACTGGTACAAGAAGTCGACCGGCAAGGATTTCACTGCCGAGGAAGATCCGGGCGTCCTGTCCGTTCGTGACATCTACAACTATTACAAGGCAAACGGCATCAAGACGGTTGTCATGGGTGCATCCTTCCGCAACACGGGTGAAATCGAAGCGCTGGCCGGTTGCGATCGTCTGACGATTGCTCCGAACCTGCTCGATGAGCTGTCCAACGACCAGGGCAAGCTCGAGCGCAAGCTGTTGCCGGAACCGGTCAAGCCGGCTCCGAAGATCTCGGTCGATGAAAAGACCTTCCGCTGGATGATGAACGAAGATGCCATGGCGACTGAAAAGCTCGCTGAAGGTATCAGGGCATTCGCAAAGGATCTCGGCACGCTGCGCAGCCAGGTCCGCAAGGAACTGCAGCTCGCTGCCGCCTGAGGCCGCCCAAGCCATTGTTTGACGAAAGGCGCGGGTGCCGCTGGCATCCGCGCCTTTTTCATGTTGATATCAAGGGCATAGAGGCGGGAGGATCACGGTGGCTGACGAGGATGACGGAAATTCGCTGATCTCGCTTGGCTACAAGCATGCAAGCTTCATTCTTGCGGTGCTCGGCGGTTTCATCGTCTTTCTGCTGCTGACGTCGCGAGAGGTCAGCGCCAGCAATATCCTGTTCGGCTGGAACGCCTCAGCGATCATTTTCATCGGACTTAGCTGGCGAAAAATGCTGCGGGCCACCGTCGAGAGCATCCGCAAAAGATCCGCGGATCTCGATTTTTCCGACACGTTCCTGCTTTTCCTGTCGATTGCGGCTGCTCTTGCAAGCATTGCCGGGATTGGGATCGAGCTTCATTCGATCAAGGATGCGCCCGCCAATATCGCGCTCTGGCGCGCGGCTGCGGCAATCTTGACCATCATGATCTCCTGGTTTTTCCTGCACACGCTCTTCACGATTCATTATGCCCACTATTTTTATGGCGGACCGGACAAGGGTGACGGGCTAAAATTCCCTGACGGCATAGAGGAGCCCGCCTATTGGGACTTCCTCTATTTCTCCTTCACGATCGGCGTGGCGGCGCAGACGGCCGATGTTGCTGTAACCTCGACGTCAATGCGCAAGCTCACCCTGCTGCATGCGCTTCTGTCCTTCCTGTTCAACACCACCATTCTGGCACTTGCGATCAATGTCGGGGCAAGCCTGCTTTAAAGCCTTGCCGCAGAACGGAAGAAGCTCTCGAACTCGGCGAGATCGCCTGAAGCGACATCCGAGATCGCCCAGAACATCAGTCCGCCATCCGACCATTGCGCCATGTTGTAGCCGTCATGCTCGGTCGTCGTCCGGGCCACGGAAGCCGCAGGCCAGATGAACAGGTTGATGATGTGGCCGTGGCGCCTATAGACGAGGGCGGCGACAGTGCGGCCACCGACATAATCGACGCGCCCGCCGACCAGCGGGAAGCCGTCCTTGGCGAGATCGCTGACAGGCGGCGAAAAGTCGATCTTGCCGTTGAACCAAGGCTTTACCGTATGTTGATCCGAGGTCAGGACGTCGGTCAGATGATCAGCCATCATGGAGCGGACATGACTTGCCATGATCTCATCCTGCAGAAGCAGGGTCTGTGACGGTGCGTTGACGAACAGGAAGCCGCTCGCCGCCAACACCGCCAGAGATGGCACGAAGCTCCAATGCCGGATGAAGTCCAAGGTACGGCGCCAGAGAGGCGGCTGGTGTTGCGTCGGCAGGCCGGAAGTTGTCGCGGCCTGTTCGAAGGACAGCATGGACAGCACTTGCGAACGCAGGGCCTCAGGCGGTTTCCACCGCACGCCATCCTGATCAACGATCTTCCTCACTGCACCGACCCTTTCTATCTCCGCCCGGCAGTTTTCGCAGGTTGCGAGATGATCCTCGAACTGTGCTGCGTGGACGGAATCAAGTTCGCCATCGATAAAACCGTGCAGCCTGATGTGCCATTCGGGGCAACCTTTCGATTGGGTTTCGCTCATCCTGCCGTCTCGCTCTTGTTGCCTGCATCCCAGGTGTCGGCAAATTCGCGCCGGGCTCTCGCAAGGCGCGACATCACGGTGCCGATCGGCGCGTCGATGATGTCAGCGATCTGCCGGTAGGAGAGATCTTCGAGCTCGCGCAGAACAAGAATCTCCCGCATCGTTTCCGGAAGCCTGCTGATGACGGCGCGCACACGCTGCTGTTCGCTGCGCCGGATCATCGTCGTCTCGGGAGAATCCTCTTCAGATGCGATCTGATAGCCTTCATCCTCGTCGGGATCGGTGCTGCCGTTATCGTCCAGATGGCGCTCGAAACGTGCCTTGCGGCGATCCTGCTGGCGCCAGACGTGGCAGCAGTTCCTGACGATAGCAAAAAGCCAGGAACGCGGATCGCCGCCGCGATAGGTTTCGAAATTGCGATAGGCGCGCAGGAATGCTTCCTGGACGATATCCCTGGAGGCTTCGGCGTCACGGCTGAGGAAGCGGGCAAAATTATAGGCCGCATCCAGGTGCGGAACCATCACATGCTGAAAGCGCTGCATGAATTCATGCTGCGCGGCCTTGTCGGCCGTCGAAGCGACCCGTTCGCTGACGGATTTCTCCGAGACCATGAGATGGAACAGCCGCGCGGCGCCGGCGAAAAGCGTCGCCAGCGCCGATGTTCGAATGCGTGCCCGCGGCACTTGCCTGACGAGCAGCATCCAGTCGTTCGATCCGACGGGATAGGTGATCTGAACGTTTGTCATCATCCTCCCTGCCTCAATAGCAGCCGATTGGGACGTGAGACCCGTGGTCACAATAGTCCCTTGCAGTCTAGACCGCTCGGCGCGCGATTTTATTCCAGATAATGCCGATTTATTTGCAAGCAGCCGGGGCGAAAGACGCATTTCGAGAAAATAAGCACACATTTCCAATGGTTTGCCGAAAATCGTATTCGAGCTGGGAATAACAGCGCGCTGTCGGCGATCTAGTTCGTCAGCGAGGGCATCCGAGTAATCGCAGTCTTCGCCGTTCGAAAATGCCATCAACAAGAGGAGGCATATTCATGTTCACCATGTCACGTCGCGCCGTGCTGGGATCGGCTGCTGCTGCGGCTGCATTCGGCCTGTCATCGAAGCTCGAATTCGTAATGCCGGCATTTGCCGCGACACCGCTGGAGCCGACGATTGGCTTCTACAAATACAAGGTCGGCGATATCGAGGTGACGGCGATCTATGACGGCATCTGGAAGAAGCCGCATGATCCAACCTTCATCAAGAACGCCTCGATCGAGGACACCAAGGAAGCGCTTTCCAAGGCGGGGCTTACGACCGAATTCATGCCGATCCCGCTGACGGTGGTCGTCCTGAAGGTCGGCAATCGCCTGATCATGATGGATGCCGGTTCCGGTGTCGGTCAGTGGCAGGAGAATGCCACGCACCTGCCGGCGAATATGGCAGCGGCCGGTATCGACTACACGAAGATCGATACGGTCATGATCTCGCATTTCCATCCGGACCATGTCTGGGGGCTGATGGAAAAGGGAACGAACAATCCTGTCTTCCCGAATGCCGAACTCATCGTCAACGCCGTCGAATATAACTGGTGGACGGAGCCCGGCCGTGTCGAGAAGCTTGCAGAGGGGCGCAAGCCGGCCGGCAAGCGCATCGCCGCCGTCTTCCCGAAATGGAAGAATTGGAAGCTGGTGGATGACGGAGCCGAGGTTGCACCGGGCATAAGGTTGCTTTCATCACCAGGCCATACACCCGGCCATTCAACCTACCTCGTCACCTCGGGTAACAAGCAACTGCTCATCTCCGCCGATATCATGTACGTGCCGGCGCTGCTCGCCCCGCATCCCGAATGGCAGGGCAGCTATGACCAGGATGGGCCGACGGCCATCGACACGCGCCGCCGCCTCATCGATCGCGTGATCGCCGACAATATCGCGATCTGCGGCTCGCATTTCCCATTTCCCGGCTCGGGCACCTTCGTCAAGGACGGAAGCGCCTATGCCTTCACTCCCACAATCCAGGCCTGAAAGGCTGACAGGAGCTTACGATGATGAAATATGCCATTCTCGGATTTATCTGGTTCTGCGCCATTTCCGCCGGTGTTTCCGCGGTCACCGCATTTCCAGCCTTCGCCGTCGACAACATGGAATCGATTGACGCACCCGACCTCACGTCGGTGCGCGCCAAGATCGACGCCAAGGACTATGCCGGTGCGCTCGCGGAGCTTCGCGATCTTGCCGAAGATAATCAGCAGGCAGATGTTTATAATCTGATGGGTTTCACCCTGCGCAAGACCGGCGATTACCGGATGTCGCTGACCTATTATACCAAGGCGCTGGAGCTTCAGCCCGATCATAAGGCGGCACGTGAATATCTCGGCGAACTCTATGTCGAGACCGGCGACGTGGCGAAGGCCGAGGAGCAGGTATCCGTGCTCAAGCAGCTTTGCCCTGCAGGCTGCGAGGAGCTTAAAGACCTGCAGACAGCGATTGCTGCGAAGGGCAGCAACTGACCGGTCATGAACGGCAAGAGCAGGCGGCACTACCGCCTGCTTTCTTTCAAGAGGAGAGTACGATGGAAAACGCTGCAGGCTGGTCTCGGCTGGCCGATCTCATTCTTCTTCTGGGGAGGCTTCTGCTATCCCTGATTTTCCTGCATGAGGGATCGTCACTCGCGACAGATATGACCGCAACGCTCGCTACATTTGCTGAGCTCGGCCTGCCTCCAGTGGTGACATTTGGCGTCATCGCCCTGCAGATCGGCGCCGGCCTTTCCATTGCTGCCGGTTTGCTCACCCGGCTCGGCGCGGCGGCGCTGGGGCTGTTCTGCCTTGCGACGGCCTTTCTGTTTCACACCAACTTCGCCAGCCAGAACGAGCTGCTGCATTTCGAGAAGGATCTGGCAATCGCTGGCGGCATGTTCGTCCTGGCGGTCTCCGGCGCGGGATGGCTGTCGATCGACAATCTGGTAAAACGGCAGACGAAGGGGTTGCATCCCTGGCTCAGAGCGGTGCTCTAGCGAACGTGCGGCCGCTAGCCCCGCCCTCGCGCCAGCCGCTAGAAGATCGCCTGTCCGGCCATCAAGGCCAGGATAAGGAAAATCAGGAAAACGACGAGGAATATGCCGAAGAGTACGCGGGCGATCGTCGCGGTCGCCGCGGAAATACCGGAGAAGCCGAAAAAGCCGGCGATGATCGAAATTACCAGAAATATCAGAGCCCATTTTAACATGGCTATCTTCCTCTGCGATTGCTGGAAGAAGACGCGCTAAAGCTGATTTTGTTCCAGATCGTTAAAATGGAACGCCGTTCCTTAAAGTCGTACTGCTTTGGCCGGTAACCGCTTTTCGAAGGCGTTTGACTGTTTCAAGGGACGTCATCGATATCGAGGCGGCACAGAACTGCTTGCGCTCTGTGGCCAGGCCTAAAACCGACCTACATTTTCAAGCTTGAGAGCAGCGAGATGAGCTGGGACTGGCGTTGCGTGCCAGTTTTGGCGAGAACCTTTTTCACGTAGCCGCGCGTCGTCTCATAGGTCAGTCCGGATATTTCGGCGATCTGGCGCGGCGACGAACCTTCCATGAGCAGTCGGGCGACCGTCGTTTCCTGAGGGGTAAGTGCGAATAGCTGTCGCAGCAGATCTCGGCTTGGGCTGGCGCGCTCGGAAAGATCCGTGATGATGGCGACGGCGGCGGAATGCGAGAAGAGTTCGGCCGGCACTCCGTTCAGCCGTTGGGCGCGGATCACCAGCGGCGCCTTTCCCGAACGCGAAAACAGGACGGGTGTGGAAACCACCGGATTGGCGAAAGACTCTTTCGAAAGAACCGCCTGCAGGTGGCGGCGCAGGAGCCCGGTTTCTTCCTGGCTGATGGCAACGAGTTCCCGATCCAGAATACGGATGTTTCCGTCGATCAGTTTCTCCGCCTGCTGGTTCAGTCGGGTGATGCGCCCAGCCCGGTCGAAGAAGATGACCGCGGTGCCGGTCAGCTCGAAGGCCTCGCTCATGCTATCGATCTTGGCGACATCGAGAGCGCGGATGATTTCGGCTGCGGCGGTCAGTCTCGACTGCATTTTTATGAGCAATCGCTCGTCGTCTCGATCGAAAGGCTGGTCTTCAATCCGGCGCTGCAGATTGAGGCTCAGCATCGCATCGCCTGCGGTGAAGCCCACCATGGCGGAATAGCGAAAGCCGAAGCGGGCCAGGAATTCGGTATAGAAGCTGTGGTGCTTGAATTCTTCCTCGCTGGCGATGTCGTGTTCGATAATGACGCCCTTGGTCATCGCAACCGCAAGGCCACGCTCACGAAAATCGCGTTTGTACCATTCTTCGGAAAAATAGACCTGGAAAGCGTCCAGCAAATTCGGCGTGCTCAGGAAGCCGAAGGGGAATTTCCCTCGGACCGGCATGATATGCGTTCCTACCGAACCAGTGGCCTGACTGATCTGCTCCAGAGTGCGCTCCCAGCTCGCAGGCACCAGTGCGGATTCCAGCAATCCGTCCAGGGCTGCTTCGAGCTCGGAGATATCGATGCGCGTCGCCATGAATAAGTAATGCCCAACCGATTTCTTTGATTCGATGAAGAATCACACTTATCGCGGAGCGCCCTATGGAGTGAGCGCGCAATTCCGCGTTTAGAAACAGTATCTGCAGTTGTATTATGACAAAGTGACAAAAGTCACTGACGGCGACAGTGACTTTTGAAAGAGATCAAGACGCTTTTGTTCAACTATCCGTGATTGATCATCACATGGCGGACAGCCGTATAGTCTTCCAGGGCGTAGACAGACATGTCCTTGCCATAGCCTGATTGTTTCAGGCCGCCATGCGGCATTTCGTTGACCAACATGAAATGCGTGTTGATCCAGGTGCAGCCATACTGAAGGCGGGCAGCGGTCTTCATGCCGCGGCCGATATCCTTCGTCCAGACGGAAGAGGCGAGGCCGTAATCGCTGTCGTTCGCCCAGGTCACTGCATCTTCGACATCGGTAAAGCGGGTGACCGAGACGACAGGCCCGAAGACTTCGCGACGGACGATTTCATCTTCCTGCGTGGCGCCAGCAACGACCGTCGGCGTGAAGAAGAAGCCCCTGTCGCCCGAGATCTTGCCACCGGTGGTGATCTCCATGTGCTTGTGTTCGGCGGCGCGGGTGACGAAGCTTTCGACCCGATCGCGCTGGCGCTTGGAGATCAGCGGACCGATTTCGTTCTCGGTGTCGTCGGCCTGATTGAAGCGAATGCTGGAGACGGCGGAGGTCAGGTCGGCGACGAAATTGTCGTAAACCTTCGCATCGGCGTAGATGCGGCAGGCGGCGGTGCAGTCCTGACCGGCATTGTAATAACCGAAGGTGCGGATGCCGGCGACGACGGCATCGATATCGGCGTCGTCGAAGACGATAACCGGGGCCTTGCCGCCAAGTTCCAGATGGGTGCGCTTGACGGTCTTGGCGGCTGCCTGAAGCACTTTCTTGCCGGTCGCGATGTCGCCGGTGATCGACACCATATTGATTTTCGGATGGTTGATCAGCGCGTTGCCGACGCTCTCACCGCGTCCAAGGATGACATTAACCACGCCTTGGGGAAGGATATCAGACATCAGCTTTGCCATCTTCAGTGCCGTCAGCGGTGTCTGTTCGGACGGCTTGAAGACGACCGTGTTGCCGCCGGCGATCGCCGGCGCCAGCTTCCAGGCCATCATCATCAGCGGGTAGTTCCACGGTGCGATTGAGCCGACGATGCCGATCGGGTCGCGGCGGATCATCGACGTATGGCCGGGAAGATATTCACCGGCGACCGGTCCATGCAGATTGCGCACCGCACCGGCAAAAAAGCGGTAACAATCGACAATGGCCGGGATTTCGTCATTCAGCACTGCATTGATTGGTTTGCCGCAGTTCAGCGCTTCGAGCGTGGCAAAGCCCTGGGCATCCTTTTCAATGGCATCGGCTATCTTCAGGAGATAAGCGGAGCGCTCGGAGGGTGTCGTCTGCGACCAGGCGACAAAGGCCTTTTCGGCGGCATCCACGGCGGCATCGATCTGGCCGAGCGAGGCTTCGGGAAGGTTCAGCACCGTCTCGCCCGTCTTCGGGTTCAGAACGTGCTCTTCCGTTTCCGTGCCGGTCTCGAAGCGCGAACCGATCAGCATTTGCGTGTCCATGGGCGTTCTCCCTATTCGTTGGTGGAGCGGGATGGGGGCTGGAAAGCGCTTGACGCTTTCCGTATTCCGCTCCGGGTTATTTGCCGGCACCGGCGATCTGGTCGCCGTCGCGTGTGAGGTAATAGGCTGCCAGGATCGGCAGGAAGGTGACGAGCACAACGACCATGGCGACCACGTTGGTGACGGGACGCTGGCGCGGGCGGATCAGCTCTTCGAGCATCCAGATCGGCAGGGTGGATTGCTGGCCGCCGGTGAAGGTGGTGACGATCACCTCATCGAAGGACAGGGCGAAGGCGAGCATGCCGCCGGCCAGAAGCGCGGTGCCGATATTCGGCAGGATGACATGGCGGAAGGTCTGGAAGCCGTCGGCGCCAAGGTCCATCGAGGCTTCGATCAGCGAGCCGGAGGTGCGGCGAAAGCGGGCGACGGCATTGTTGTAGACGACCACGACGCAGAAGGTCGCGTGACCAAGCACGATCGTCCAGACGGAGAAGGGGATATCGAGCAGGCTGAAGGCGGAGCGGAGCGCGATGCCGGTGATGATGCCCGGAAGCGCGATCGGCAGGATGACGAGCAGCGAGATCGCCTCCCGGCCGAAGAATTTCGTCTGGCTGACGGCGGCGGCGCAGAGCGTGCCGAGGATCAGCGCAATGACAGTCGCGATACAGGCAACCTGCAGGGATAGGCCAAGTGCGGACCAGACATCCGGCCGGTTCCAGGCGATGCCGAACCATTGCAGCGTCAGGCCGGGTGGCGGCCATTGATAGCTCTTCTCCTCGGTCGTGAAAGCATAGACGAAGATCAGCAGGATCGGCAGATGCAGAAAGAGCAGGCCGCCGGCTGCAGCGATCTTCAGGATGAAGGGCGATTTCTGTCCGCGGTCAGAGCGCATCGAAGGCCCCCATGCGTTTGGCGAGCCAGAGGTAGATCGCCATGATGACGATCGGCACGACGGAGAAGGCGGCCGCGAGCGGTACGTTGCCGGCCGTTCCCTGCTGCGTATAGACCGCCTGGCCGATGAACAGGCGGGACGAGCCGATGATTTGCGGGATGATGTAGTCGCCGAGCGTCAGCGAGAAGGTGAAGATCGAACCGGCGACGATGCCGGGCAGCGCCAGCGGGAAAAGCACGGTGCGGAAGGTCTGGTGCGGTGTGGCGCCGAGATCGGCGGAAGCCTCGATCAGATTGCCGGGCACACGTTCGAGAGCTGCCTGCGTCGGCAGGATCATATAGGGCAGCCAGATATAGACGAAGACGATGAAGGTGCCGAGATAGCTGACGGAAAGAGAATTGCCGCCGACGACAGGCAGAGCGAGAATGCCGTCTAGAAGCCAGGAGAGATGGAGCTTGTCGAATAACCAGGTGAGGATGCCTTCCTTGGCGAGGATCAGCTTCCAGGCATAGATCTTGACGAGATAGCTCGACCAGAGCGGCAGCATGATGCCGAGATAGAAGAGCGCCTTCCATTTTCCTTGCGCATAACGGGCGGCGTAATAGGCAATCGGAAAGGCAACGGCCGCAGAAGCTACCGTCACCAGCGCTGCCATCAGGATGGTTCTGACAATGATGTCGAAATTGCCGGGGTTCAGGAGCTGGGCATAGGTATCGAGGGTGAACTCGTAATTCACCAGCCCCGAGAAGTCGTCGATCGAGAAGAAACTCTGTAGCAGAAGGGCGATCAGCGAGCCGATATAGATGATGCCGAGCCAGAGCAGCGGCGGGGTCAGCATCAGGAACAGGAGCAGTTTCGGGTGACGCCAGAAGGCATCCGACAGCCGCCCGAAGAAACCGCCGCGACGCGGCAGGATCGAGGTTTCCGCCTTGGTCATCGCCAGAGCCGTCATACCGCATCATCCATGTAATGCACGTCATCGGGCTGCCAGGTCAGACGAATGGCGGTGCCGATATCGGGGATATCGATGCCGGCCGGCAGCATGACGTGCAGACGCGATCCTCTCGCATCGACGGTCAGCCGTGTGGCGGCGCCGAGGAAGCTGGCGTTTTCGACCTTCGCTTCGATGCCGTCGCCGGCCAGACGGATGGCTTCCGGGCGCAGGCTCGCCCAGCGCTTTTCGCCGCCAAGAGCGGTCATCGCATCGGGAGAAATCACATTCGAGGAGCCGACGAAATCGGCGACGAACCGTGTTTTCGGGCGGCGGTAGATGTCCTGGGGCGTACCATGCTGAACGATACCACCATCGTTGAATACGGCGACGCGGTCGGCCATGGAAAGGGCCTCACCCTGATCGTGGGTGACGAAGATGAAGGTGATGCCGAGTGCGCGCTGCAGGCTCTTCAGTTCCTCCTGCATCTGTTCGCGCAGCTTGAGATCAAGTGCGCCGAGCGGTTCGTCGAGCAGGAGCACCCGGGGCTTGTTGACGAGGGCGCGGGCGAGCGCCACACGCTGGCGCTGGCCGCCGGAGAGTTGGCCGGGGCGACGGCTGCCGTAGCCGGGCAATTTCACCAGTTCCAGCGCCTTTTCAGCCTCCCTGATCCGCTCCGCCTTGCCGACACCCTTGACCATCAGCCCATAGGCGACGTTGTCGAGAATATTGAGATGCGGGAAGAGCGCGTAATCCTGAAAGACGGTATTGACGTTGCGGCGATAGGGCGGAACGCCCTCGGCGGTTTCGCCGAAAATTTCGATATGTCCCGATGTCGGCTGTTCAAAGCCTGCAATCAGCCGCAGGCAGGTGGTCTTGCCGGAGCCGGACGGGCCGAGCATGGCGAAGAATTCGCCGGGCGCGATTTCGAGATCGACGCCATCAACGGCACGCACCGCACCGAAATGGCGAGAGACCTTCTGGAAACGGACGGCTGACGTCATGGGGGCTCCGGTATAGAATTTTCACGAGAGGGCTCAGGTTTGAAAACCCTCCTCAAACCCCTCCCCGCAAGGGGGAGGCGCTTACCCCGCCACGCCTACACAAACCGTTCGGCGTTTCGGCAGGAATTCAGCGGCGCCACTCTAGCCCCTCCCTCTAAGAGAAGAGGAGGAGAACGACATGGAATGGT
>NZ_JBFUBG010000104.1:0-20732 GCF_056405875.1 Rhizobium sp. P1_E6
ATTCCGATCATCGCGCTGTCTCCCGTGCTGATCCTTGTCTTCGGCTTGACCRTGACATCAAAGGTCGCGATCGCTGCCATCATCTGCATGTTTCCGACGCTAGTGAATACTCTGCGCGGCCTGGAATCGGTCTCTCACTCTGAGATGGAATTGATGAAGATCTTGTCTGCAAGCCGAACCGAAATCTTCTTCCGCCTCCGTCTGCCCCGCTCTCTGCCATTCGTGTTCACCGCCCTTAAGATTGCAGCAACCAGCTGCGTGATCGGCGCAATTGTCAGCGAATGGGTCGGTGCCGAGAGGGGCATCGGTATGCTGATCATCCAGTCCACCTTCGATTACCGCACCGAGATCCTCTACGCATCAATCGCAGTGTCGTCGGCATTGGCGCTATCTCTCTTCGGAGCGGTCACGCTGCTTGAAAAGTATGTCGTCAAGTGGCGCGCGACCTGAGGCCTGGCCACTCAATCAATGGACAAGACCATGAACAAACCGAATCCTGAAATTGCTACCGCAAACTCTGGCGATCGCCGCCGAATTACCGCTCTCAAGACTTTGGATCTTCCGCGTTATGTGCTGCTTCCAGGCGACCCCGACCGTGTCGACCTCATGGCAAGCCAGTGGGACGAAGCCAAAGTTATCAGCCTTCCAAGAGGATACCGCGCAGCGTCAGGTGTCTATAAGGGCGCGCGCATCGGTGCGGTATCGACGATGATGGGCGCTCCGTCGCTGGACATCATTCTTGGCGATCTCTTTCTTCTTGGTATCGATACCTTCATTCGCGTTGGGACCTGTGGCACGCTTCGCGAAGACATTGCACCCGGTTCGCTGATCATCAACGATGCGTCGGTGCGGTTAGACGGAACAACGCACTTTTACGTGCGCAATGAATATCCCGCGGCCGCTTCGCATGAAGTCACCTTCTCGCTTGTTGATGCAGCCGTGGATAAAGGATTTTCCTACCGGGTTGGGACGGGTGCAACAAGCGGATCCTTCTTTGCAGGCCAAGGCAGGCCCGCGTATAAYGACTTTATGTCGCTTGAGGGCGAAAGGATCTTGGAAGAGATGAAGCGCGCAGGCGTGCTGAACTTCGAGATGGAGACAGCTGCATTGCTGACCCTTTCGAGGCTGCATGGCTTCCGCGCCGGGTCGATTTGTTCCGTCATTGCCAACCGCATCACCGGTGTGTGGGGTGAGAATGGCGGCGTTGCAAGAGCGTGCGAAACTGCGGCGGAAGCTATCCTGCGCCTGACAAACTGGGACAAGAAGGCCAAAGCCTCCGAACGCCGAAATATCATCAGCAGCGATTTGTAATCGCGCGAAGTACTTAACGAACATTACTGGATAGGGAGATGGTGATGGTCATGCCGATCACTATGCCGACGCTTATAACCAAAAGCGTGTTGCTTGAAGACGAATTCGTAAGGATCCTCGACCGTCGCGTGTTTCCTTTGAAGACCGAGTATGTCGACTGCCGGACTTACGAAGATGTTGCCGTGGCCATCGAACAGATGGTGACGCAAAGCAGCGGCCCATTCTTCGCAGCGAGTGCGGGATTCGTGCTGGCGGCGCGCGAGGCAGCGAAGCTCGCCAACGTGGAGGACCGGAAAAGCTTATTGTCGCATGCGGCCGCCCGACTTCTCAAGACGCGGCCCACCAACAACAATATCCGCGATGTGATCGGTCTTCTTCTGAGGGAAGCCGAGGCGGTCGTTGGGCAGCCCGATCTCGGACAAACGATGGAGGAAATGGCTCGCCAGGCCTGGGCCCGCCAGCACCAATATAGCCGTGATCTCGGCGAGAATGCCGCGAAGATGATCAACGACGGCGATTCGATCCTCACGCATTGCTGGGGAGAATCCGGGATCGTCGATGCGCTGGCATCATCGTTGCAAGCGGGGAAGAAGATCAAGGTTTATTGCACAGAGACACGCCCCTATCTGCAGGGCTCTCGGCTGACGGCCCATAGCGTGGCCGAAATGGGGATCGAGGCTACGGTCATCACCGACAACATGGCCGCCCATGCGATGGATCAGGGCCTCGTCAACAAGCTGATGACGGCGGCAGATCGCGTGACGCTCTCTGGTCACGTGATCAACAAGGTCGGGACCCTGCAGCTGGCGATTGCCGCAAACAATTTCAGCATTCCCTTTGTGGCAATGGTGCGCTTCCCCGATGCGAAAGCGTCAACGCCCTCAGATGTGCGGATGGAAGAACGCGATGGCAACGAAACGTTGCATTGCTTGGGAATGCGTACCGCGACCCCGCTTGCAAGGGGCTGGTATCCCGCTTTCGACGTCACCCCGCCCAGACTCGTGTCGGCCATTGCCACGGCCGTCGGCGTTTATGCCCCGGCGATGATCCGCGATCGTTTCGCCGAGCCGGCGGTTCCCCGATGATACGGCAAAAGCGCCTTTGCCTAAAGGGCGGCGCCGTGTGGAGCGGGCCAGGCGCAAAGATCCAAGAAGGCGGTCTCCTGATCAAGGGAGCTGAGATCGAGGCCGTCTTCACGCCAACAGACGCGGAGGCTGCGGCTCAAAGTTCCGATGAAGTGGTCGATGTTGGCGGCAAGCTTCTCCTGCCGCCACTGGTGGACTGCCATGTCCACTCAAACTCGACCTTGTTGAGAGGCACCGAGAATTCGCTTCCCCTGGAGCTCTGGTCCTATTACGCGATCAATTACGGCCGCGGCTCGACGCAGGAGGCGGTCCATTACGCGGCGCTCCTGACCGATATAGAGATGATCCGCAACGGCATCGGGGGGTTCATTGACCATTTTCCGCAAACCCACCGGGCAGCTTCAGCGATCGATGCCCATGTCCAGTCGGGGCTGCGGGTCGCCTTTGCCCCGTTCTTCGCGGATCTTTGGGACGAGGACATCCTCGATATCCCCCTCGACAGGGACGTCGTGCAAAAGATCGCACCGCTCGCGCCGAAGCGGCCGCAGGAGATCCGTGCAGCCTATGAACGGATCGCCGACCTGATCGGCTCCGATGGCGATGGACGTATCTCCCTTCTTGCGGGTCCGAACGCACCCCAACGGTGCTCGCAGGAGCTATGGGATCTCTGGAAAGATCTACAGGACGATCTCGATATCGGCAGTCACACACATTTTCTGGAAACGCTGCCGCAAGCCAAAGCTGCGTCTGAGCTCTGGCCGCAGGGATTGACCAAGGCTCTCGCGGATGCAGGCCTGCTGCACGAACGCCTCTCGTTGGCCCACGGAATCTGGATCGATGACCGTGACCGAGAGCGCATCGCGGCGGCAGGTTCCACGGTGTCTTTCAACCCGCTCAGCAACGCGATGCTTGGTTCCGGTCGCAAGCGGGTCAGAGATGACCTCAAGGCGGGCGTGAAGATCGCATTGGGTACGGACTGCTCGAATACCGGAGGTCGGCATGATCTCTTTGAGATCATGCGCCATATGCTCGTATCGGGTCRCGATCCCGGATCCGACTACGAAACATGGATCAGGCCCGAGGACGTACTTGCATCGGCAACGACCGTTGGTGCCGGTGCCCTTGGGAGCAAACGGGCGCTTGGGGCGCTAGAGCCCGGCCGTGCCGCCGACGTGCTTGTCCTGGATTTCGAGAGCTACGGATTGGCGACGGCGCCTCTGACGATCAACGCTCTGGTCTCGCACGCCGACCCGCGCAACGTCAATTCGCTCATGGTCGACGGCCGCTGGCTGCTACGCAACGGCGTGATTACCGCGTTCGATGAGAGGGCGGTCACGATCGCGGCGCGCACCTATGCCGAGGAATTGCGGCAGGCCGCGCTCGTGCGGCTTGGCGACGTCGAAAGCCTGCACCCCGCTTATGCAGCGTGGCAGGCTGGTATTTTCTCTGCCCATCGCTGCCCGGCTTGCGGCCAGACGGCCGGGCCAAATCCCCACACGTTCGGCTGCGCTCCAGCCTGACGACACGTCAAAACCGTTTTCGAGCGACGCCACCGGCGATCGTTTCGTCGCGTCTTATTTCAAGGAGGAACTCAGATGGCATCCGAGCAGGAGAAACGACAAGAACTTACCGAAGTCTACAAGGAACTCGACCGATCAGGCCTGATCTTCCTGGCGTCGGGCAATATCAGCGTACGTCATGGCGATGGCATGTTGATTTCGCCGACCGGTGCGTCGGCAGACAAGATCGCGCCCGAACACTTCATCTTCTGCAATTTTGATGGAACCTGCCCTGAGGGCGGCAAACCATCGAGCGAGTGGTCGATGCATGCGGCAATCTATGCCTCGGCACCCGCTACGCAAGCGGTCGTTCACACCCATTCCGACAATTGCGTCGCGGTCTCATGTACGAACAAGCCGCTTCCGCCGTTCCACTACATGATCGCGGCTTTCGGTGGCAGCAACGTGAAATGCACCCCTTACGTCACTTATGGTTCCCCCGAGCTCGGTCTGGCTGCGGTCGAAGCACTTCAGGGCAGAAACTCCTGCCTGCTCGGTAACCACGGCATGATCAGCCACGGCTCGTCACTCCGCAAGACATTCAATCTGGCGCTTCGACTGGAGATCTTGTGCCGGCAGTACATCCAGGCAAGGCAAGCCGGTGAGGTGGTGATGATGCAGCCGCACGAGATCGACATCGCAATCGACCGGTACAAGACATACCAGATAGCCTGACGCAGGCGGGTAAGGAGCTTAAAGTGTCCGACGAACCGAAGGGAATGAAACGCGGTCTTGCGAACTATGGCGATGCGGGTTTTTCGCTCTTCCTGCGCAAGGCCTTCATCAAGGCGATGGGTTATTCAGACAGCGCCCTGCAGCGGCCGATCATCGGCATCACCAATACGTTTTCCGGATATAACGCCTGCCATCGATCCGTGCCGGACATCATCGAGGCGATCAAACGCGGGGTAATGCTGGCCGGCGGCCTGCCGATCGAGTTCCCGGTCGTCTCCATTCATGAGGCCTTCTCGAACCCGACCAGCATGTTCTTGCGCAACCTCATGGCGATGGACGTGGAGGAAATGGTGCGCGCCCAGCCGATGGACGCCGTCGTCCTGATCGGCGGATGCGACAAGACTGTCCCAGCGCTGCTCATGGGCGCGGCCAGCGTCGACCTGCCGGCAATCCTCACCGTGACCGGTCCGATGATAACCGGCAGCCACAAGGGCGAGCGCCTCGGCGCTTGCACCGACTGCCGGCGCCTGTGGGGCCAACACCGCGCCGGGACGATTGACGAAGCCGAGATCGAGGATATCAGCAACAAGCTCGCGCCTGGTCCTGGGACCTGCATGGTGATGGGAACGGCAAGCACCATGGCGCTTGTCAGCGAAGCGATGGGCATGATGCTGCCTGGGGGGGCGGCGATCCCGGCCGTCCACGCCGATCGGCTGCGCCATGCCGAAGCAACCGGGGAGCGTGCTGTCGCGCTTGCCGCGGAAAAACTGCGCCCATCGCAGGTAATGACGAAACGATCGATGACCAACGCGTTACGCGTCCTGCAGGCGGTTGGCGGGTCCACGAATGGGGTCGTCCATCTTGCTGCAATTGCCGGCCGGCTTGGCTTCGATCTTGATCTTCGCGAATTGGACCGGCTTGGAACGGAAACGCCGGTGCTTGTCGACCTCAAGCCATCGGGCCAGCACTACATGGAGGATCTGTTCAAAGCGGGCGGCCTGACCGCCATCCTGCGCGAGATCGATCACCTCATCGACAAGGAGTGCCTGACCATCAGCGGCAAAACACTTGGAGACAACCTCAAAGACCAGCCGGCACCCTTTCCCAACGACGTCGTCCGCCCCGTGGACAATCCGATCCACTCTGGCGGCGGCATCCGGCTGCTACGCGGCAACCTTGCCCCAAATGGCGCAGTCATCAAACAGGCGGCGGCCAGCCCTGGTCTCTTGAAACATACTGGACGCGCTGTCGTTTTCACGTCACTGGCGGATATGGCTGACCGGATCGATGCGCCTGACCTCGATGTCAAGGCCGATGATGTCCTTGTATTGCAGAACGCGGGCCCGAAGGGCGCGCCGGGCATGCCGGAGGCGGGTTATATCCCGATCCCTCGCAAGCTGGCCGCAGCCGGCGTCAAGGACATGGTCAGAATTTCCGACGCCCGCATGAGCGGGACGGCATTTGGCGCGATCGTCCTGCACATTTCCCCTGAAGCCGCCGTCGGAGGGCCACTTGGGCTCGTACGAGACGGTGACCTCATCCATCTTGACGTGGAGAAGGGGAGCATTGAGCTTCTGGTTAACGGTGCCGAACTCGACGATCGTCGTTCAAGTTGGTCGGCTCCCTCCCATGTCCATGTCGAGCGCGGCTATGCCAAGCTTTACTTCGATGAAGTGCTGCAGGCCGAAGACGGCTGCGACTTCAACTTCCTGCGCGCCAGGCCACGCCGTAGGCGCGGCGAATAGACCGGGCGACCTTTTCAATTCCCGGATCTATCTTCTCCGTCGGTATCTGTGACACGGCCATCCGCAGGTAGTTCCGCCGGCTCTGGTCGAAGAAAAACCGCTCGCCGGATTCGATCAACACGCTCTGCATCGCCATGTCTGCGCATAGCGCCGTGGCGTCGATCTCGCGCGGCAGTTCGATCCAGAACGACGCCGCCCCTTGGCAATGGCTTACCTTTGCATCCGGCAGCCAGCGGGCGACGGAACGCGCAAAGATGCTGGCGCGGTCAGCGCTCGTTTTGGAAATCTGGCGAATATAGGAGTGGTAATAGCCGCGATCGATGAACATCGCCACCGCACGCTGGATGTTGCCAGGCGGGTGGCGATGCACGAGCCGGCGGATCGAACGGAGTTCTCGGATGACGAGCGGCGAGGCAACAACGAAGCCGACGCGAAGTCCAGGCGCCACGGATTTCGAGAGGCTGCCGATGTGAATGACGCGGCCTTCGGTGTCGATGCTCTTCACGGAAGGCGCGGTTTTCCCGTAGCTGAGCAGCTCCGTTTCATAGGTATCTTCGACCAAGACCATGTCCCTGCGCTTTGCAAGCTCAAGGAGAGCTTTGCGACGTTCAGTCGACATGACAGCCGTTGTCGGGCAGTGGTGTCCAGGCATGACGAAGGCGACATCACATTGTTTGAGTTCCGCCGAAAGGCAGACCCCATCCTCGTCGACGGGCAGGGCGACCTGCCGTGCGGGTGTCGTCGCGAGGATCGCCTTGATGTCGGGCAGCCCCGGATTTTCATAGCCCACGGTCACGCCGTTCTTGCTGAGAAGCTGGGCCACGAGATAGCGGCCCTCCTGTCCGCCGAGGGTCACCAGGATCTCGTCAAGTTCTGCCCAAATCCCGTGATTGGGCAGCACATGGCGGCGCAAGCTCTCGACAAGACTGAAATCGTCTCTGTCGAAGGCATCACGGCCCCATTCGGCGATCTCGGTGACGCCGGAGGCACTGCGCTCGCACTGCCGCCAGTGGTTGGTCGGGAATGTGCTCAGATCAAACTGGCCATATTTGAAATTATAGGCCATCTCCGCGGGTTCGGCACTACTTGCTGAGCTGTTTGCAGTCTCCGTCAGACCAAGCCGTGCACTCCAATCGAACGCTTCGATCTGCTCGTCGCCGGCGGGAGTCCTTGGTGCCGTGCCGCTGCTTGCCACGAAAATTCCGGAACGATCCCTGGTTACCAGGTACCCCTGTTCAACGAGAGCATTGATGGCGGCAATCGCCGTGTTGCGGCCGATATTCAGTAAGTCGGCGATGGCACGACTGGAGGGCAAGCGCACGCCCTCCGGTATCTGCTTGGTGTCAATGGCATCGATCAGTGAGGCGACCAACTGCATCGTGAGCGAGCCGCGGCTCTTGACGGGCTTGGCAAGCAGATGCTCCCAAACCAGCAGTGGGTCGGCAGCGCGTGGCGCGGTGTTGGTCACGATGAACACTCCCCCGGACTGGTTCCTATTTCATTAGGAACTGGATCTTTCAAACTTGGCAAGCGGAATATTTGATGCTGCTAGTGATGGCGAGCGAACCGCATAAAAAATGCGAACCATCCTGAGTTTGCCGCCGGACGAGCATTATCGAAGCCGACAGGAAGAGCGATGGAAAGAGATATCAGCACGTTTAAACGCGACGCCAATTTCATCGGGGGCGAATGGATCGGCTCTGACTCTGGCGCAGTTTTCGAAGTGACTAACCCGGCTACCGGCAAGGCGATCGGCCACGTGCCCGACGCCGGTGCGACAGAAACTAAGCGCGCAATCGAAGCAGCTCACACGGCGTTTGGGACCTTCAGGGAGACGACGGCGCTTGAGCGCGCCACCATGCTGAACAAGCTCCATGATGCCCTAATGGACAACCGGGATGTGCTCGCGCAAATCCTGACAGCAGAGCAAGGCAAGCCACTTGCCGAAGCGCTGACCGAGGTCGCGCAGTCGGCAGCTTATGTGAAATGGTATGCTGAAGAGGCGCGTCGAGCTTACGGCGAGGTTGTTCCAAGCCCGTGGAGGCGCCGACGGATCACAGTGACCTTGCAGCCGGTGGGCGTTGTCGCGGCGATCACACCGTGGAATTTTCCGTCGTCGATGCTTGCAAGAAAGGTCGCGCCGGCAATCGCCGCCGGATGCACAACCGTTGTGAAGCCAGCGTCGCAGACACCATACTCTGCGCTCGCCTGGGGCGTCTTGGCCGAGCTAGTTGGCATTCCGGCAGGTGTCGTAAACATCGTCACTGGAGCACCGCGTCCGATCGGCGATGAACTGTGCAGCCATCCGTTGGTGAAGAAGATCACTTTCACGGGATCAACAGCCGTTGGAAAGATCCTGCTGGAGAAGGCAGCTTCGACTGTCAAGAAAGTGTCGATGGAGCTTGGCGGGAATGCCCCTTTCATCGTGTTCGATGACGCCGATCTCGACCGCGCCGTCGAAGGGGCCCTTCTTTCCAAGTTCCGCAATGCGGGTCAAACCTGCGTTTGCACGAACCGCATTATCGTTCAGTCGGGCATCTACGATGCGTTCATCGACCGTTTTGCCTCAAAGGTCTCACGTCTTCGGGTTGGATCGGGGACGGAGCCTGGAGTGGAACAGGGACCGCTGATCGATGAACACGCCGTGCGCAAAGTCGAGGAATTGCTGCAGGACGCCACGACAAAGGGCGCAACGGTTGCGACAGGCGGTCACCGCCATTCCATGGGCGGCCTGTTCTTCGAACCCACAGTCGTTCGAGACGCGAGCGTCGATATGCGCGTCATGAAGGAGGAGATTTTTGGCCCTGTTGCGCCGGTCTTCCGCTTCACGGAAGAAGAAGAAGCAATCGCGCTTGCCAATGATACGGAATTTGGGCTGGCAGGATATTTCTACACTCAAAACTTGGCCAGGGCCCATCGTGTCGCCGAACGTTTGGAATACGGCATGGTGGGGATCAATGAGAGCCTGATAACCACAGTGGAAGCACCCTTTGGCGGAATGAAGGAATCGGGTCTCGGCCGCGAAGGCGGCTGGCAGGGGCTCAGTGACTATTTTGATGTCAAGTACACCTGCATCGGCGGTCTGGAACCCTAGGACGCGCCAGGGATCTTCACTGACGGCGCGTCGTTCTCCAAAATCGACCTGATCAACGATGTCGCGCTCGCACATGTCCTCAGCAACCAGAGCGGACCTTCCCATGGCGGGGAACCGCAGGGACCACATGTAATGCCCAATAAGCTACAGGCTGCTCGATCCTTTGCCGCTGATACTCTGGCGTTGTTCATTTTCTTCACGGTCACGGGCGTCGTGAACGAACGTTATGTGGTCGGTATGACCTGGGAGCAGGTTCTTCACGCACGCCTGCTCGGAACCGCCGTCATGATACCGAGCGGCCGGCCTTACGGGCTGTGGCGAGACCTTCTGATGCGACGCGCAAACGATAACCCCTTTTCCCAGTCCCTATGGGATAGCGCCGCGCTTTTGTCCTTCCAAACTCCGGTGTATGCCAGCATCATTTTCTTCAGTGGCGCACAAGGCCTCGATCTCGTCTTCGGGACCTTCGCAGCCGCGATCATGATGGTGTCATTGGGCCGTCCGTATGGCGTGTTCCTGAACTCCGTGCGGCGGGTCTTTCGGCTGAAAGAGGCGGCCCCAGACCTCGCAGGCTGATGAGGCGAGCCGCCTCGGCGTCCGGACATGCGGTCGCACGCACCGCCCCCCCTTAGCCCCACTCAGGCGCACCTTGTCCCTGAAGAGTGAAGCGAGTACTTGCCTTACTTCGCTACAAAAGTCCCATTGAACGCCACATCCGCGAGCGGCTTGCGCGGGCTTGGTACTTCGCGTTCACGCAACCCCTCTGGCAGCTGGCTCTTGTCGCCGATCTTGCCGATGGCGACGGCGCATTCGACGCGGAAGCCGTCTGGAACGCCGAGGACTTCTGGCGCGTCGTCGAAATCAACGCCGGTCATGCCGTGCGCTTCATAGCCAGACAGATGAGCTTGCAATGCGACCAAAGCCCACGCAGCGCCGGCGTCGAAGGAGTGGCTGTAAATCGGCTTCTGTTCGGCCGAACCCAGCGTGCCGGAATGAGTACGCGAAACGACATATAACAGTGCGGCGGCGGACTTCACCCAACTCTGGTTAAACTCGATCAGCAGACCCAAGAATTTATCCCATTGCTCCGAACCACGCAGCGCGTAGACGAACCGCCAAGGCTGATGGTTAAACGAGGAAGGCGCCCAGTGACCAGCTTCGAGGATCGTCAGCAGATCCTGCTCGGGCATCGTTTCATTGCTGAAGGCGCGGGGAGACCAGCGATCAAGGAAAACTGGTGCGATCGGATACTGCGATTCGCGATTGTTGCTGGTCGTCATAATTGTCCTCTCTGGGAACGGTTGAAACGAAGCACGGTTTTTTGGAGCGCTTGGCACGATGGTCCACCTCGCCCCGGTCGTAGCAGCGATGGTCGTGGTGACACCCGTTCCATATCGGTGCCGCATCGGTTGTCCGCGACCAAAGCCTCTGCGAAGAGCCTGGACACTGGGAGACCAGCGAGCCCGACCAGCAGAAAAATAGCGCAAGAAAAAATTAAGGCTCAGTCGCGGAATAGGCATACGAACCCGCTGCTACGATCAAGAAAGCAGCGGGCCTGTCCCAACGCAGGTGCGCCATCCATTTTCCCTCTGTATCGCGCCCGGTCGATGTTTGCGGCGGTTCAAGTTTTGAGATTAGMGTTGCGATTCTGGCCAGCATAGTATCCGCAAGTGCGACGCTGTGTTGCAAAATGGAGAACGGCACGCCTGTTAGCGCAGATTGCTCGCAGCGCCGGTGACGACACCCACGCACCCTTAGCAACTTCGACGAATAGTCTTTGGAAGGGTTCCACTTCGCGTTCCTTTTCGTGCAACACAGCGTCGCAAGACCGAGGGCTACCGGGTTTCTGAAGAGGATGACAGGTTCGCGGCCGGGGGCTTTTCCATAAGGGCCTCATCGCAAAGCGCCTCAACGAACGGCCAATACCGGGTATTCTGTGATCTTTCGTAACGGCCTCGTCCCACCCCGTCCATCGTGCGAATCCGGAAGGCGCTGCTTCACCTCGCCGACAATTCTTAAAACCAGCTGCTTGAGGGTAAAATGATCAGGAAAATACTCATCGCCTTCGTGACGATTTCTTCTTTCTCTGCAGCTCAGGCGCAAACGACGAAGGACGAGGCCGGCGCTGATCTGATCGTTTTCAATGCCCAGATCTTCACCGGCAACCGCGCGCAGCCCGAAGCTTCGGCTCTCGCCGTTACGAAAGGCCGTATCTACTCTGTCGGTTCCGATGCGGACATTCTTGGCCTGAAGAATTCCAAGACCAAATTGATCGATGCGGGCAGCCGCAGACTTATTCCTGGCATTATCGACGCCCACACCCACGTGCTCAACGACAGCGGCTATAACTACAACGTACGGTGGGATGGGGTGCCAACGTTAAGTCGTGCGTTGACCATGCTCAGCGAGCAGGCCGCACGCACGCCAGATGGTCAATGGGTCAAAGTGATCGGAGGCTGGTCCCCTTACCAATTTGAGGAGAACCGCTTTCCCACGCCGGATGAATTGCAGAGGGCCGTGCCTGACCGTCCCTTGATCGTGCAATATGCCTACAACCGCGCCTTCCTGAACAAGAGCGCGATAGAGGTTCTTGGCGTGGGGACCGACCGGTTTCCCAAACTGCCGGACACTGAATTTGAAAAGGACAGCCGCGGGCAATATACGGGTGTTGTCTATGGCAACACCTGGACCTTCGTCGCCCTTGAAACCATGGTGCCACAGCTTAAATTCGACGAAGAAGTGAGCTCCCTGATCTATAGCATTCACGGGCTGAACCGGTTTGGAATCACCTCGATTATCGATGCGGGCAGCAGGTGGGGATATCCGAAGCCCCAGGCGATGGTCGATGTGCTCGCGCGAGACAACCGTCTCAACGTGCGCATGCCCTTTGTCGTCCTGGAACTCGGCGACGGAAGCCCAATCAATATGGTGGACGCACAACTCGATGCGATCACGAAAATAGCACCGATAAGCCCCGGGCAAAACCTGCACCCCGCCTTGGCACACGGCCATGTATATCAAGGGGCCGGGGAAGTTTTGCAGGCGGAAGTGCACGATCACGAGAACTTCGACCGTCCAGCGATCATCATCCAGCCTGAAAAAATGCACCGCCTCGTTGAGGAGGATGTGAAGAAGCTGGTCCAGCGCCGTATCCCGTTCCGCGAACACATCAGCTACAACGAAAATATCACCCCCTTTCTCGACGCTCTGGAGAAGTTGAACGAAGCGATCCCTTTGGACGGTCTGAAATGGAGCCTCGAACACGCTGAAACCATTAGCCCGGAGAACATCGGTCGGGTTAAAAAGCTGGGCGGCGGTATTGCCCTTGATGCGAAAATGGCGCTGCACGGTGATGCCTTCATCCAGAGCCATGGCCGTGAGGTGGCTTTGCAGACGCCGCGTCTGCGCAAGCTCGTGGATAGCGGCATTCCACTGGCCATGAGCACCGACGCCTTCCGGGCAGCCACGTTCAACCCCTGGATTGGCATCAGCTGGATGGTATCCGGGAAGTCTGTGTCCGGATCGGAAGTTCTCGCGAAGGACAACCGCCTCTCCCGCGCTGAAGCACTCAAACTGTTCACCAGTGGTGGGGCATGGTTCATGGATACAGAATCTGAAATGGGATTAATCGCTCCGGGCAATCTCGCGGACTTTGCCGTGCTCGACAGGGATTACTTCGAAGTGCCGGAAGATCAGATCAAATCCATCTCTTCTGTTCTGACTGTCATGGACGGCAAGGTAGTGTTTGGCGCGCAGGATTATAGCGCTCTATCCCCAGAACTGCCTGCGATCCTTCCAGCTTGGTCGCCCGTGAAATATTTCGGCGGCTACTTCGGGGAGAAGTGAACTCGAGGTTCGGTTGTCCCTGCTCTGATGTGTTTCACACTTGGCGGCTGTCGCGCCGCCAAGTGACCGCCCTGATTGTCGGCGCTGGCGGGGCTGCAACAATTGCAGCACTGATGTGCCATGGGCGGCCACATTCGTAAGATCGAGTGTTTCAGTCGGGAGCTGCGCTCCAATCGACGGCGTTCCGGAAAAGGCGACGCAGCTTTGCAGACTTCTTACCGCTCCGGAGAGCGGAGGCGACATAAAATCCAATGGCAACAAATAGAACCAAGAAGAGGATAGATGTTCATGAAAACGCTCGTAACAACCGCAGGCAAAACCGCAGACGTCGCTTCGGTCGAGGCTGACATCGAAAAGGTATTTCAGACCTACGAGGCGGCGCTGAACGCCTCCGACACCGACACGGTGCTCACCGTATTCGCAGCTGACGGCGTCTTCATGGCCCCGAACAGCCCTTCGACGGTCGGCGCCGATGCAATCCGGGCCGCCTACGGCGGCATCTTCCAGACGATCACCTTCGATACCGAACTGATGGTCGAGGAGATCGTGCAGGTCGCTCCGAACTGGGCATTCGTCCGGACGAGCTCGAATGGGCACGTCACCGTGAATGCGATTAAACAGCGCGTCGCCGACGCCAACCATGAACTGTTCATCCTCCAAAAAGGCGATGACGATGCGTGGAAGATTGCGCGCTACTCCTTCGCGACGACGAACCCGCTGCCACGATAACGGGGCACGAACAGCGCCTGAAGTCGCGCCGAGGCGAGTGGGTCGGACTGGTGGCAATCTAGGCGGTCTCGCGCGATCTATCTTGCTCGTGGTCAACCTTTGCCCCTCGTGCAGCGTCGGCAGAGCACGGATGGTAATCCCGGTTTCGACCACCTCGCCTTGGCAGGGTTGGAGCTGCCGATCGGCGGGAAATATCGCCCCTTTGTCGGACGCGCATCCTTCGGTCCCGAATAATACCGGTCAAGCAGCTGACGGGATTCTTTTCTGAAAGCCGCGCATGGTTCATCGGGTGATGGAGGGTGCAATCTGGACGCGACAGTAACACCGGTGAGATCCTCTTAAACGCGGATCATACGGGCTGAAGGACCTATCTATCGCCAGGCCGGAAACTGGAAGGTAATTGGTGCCCCACGAAAGGTTGACACCACCATTACGTCGATCGTTCGTCTTCTTCGCCCACGTTCGCTGCGCCCTCGCTACCGGGCGAGTTTCCAAAACATTCGATGAGCATCTCGGTGAGGGTTCTCACTTTTCTCGTGGGATACTGGCCGGGCGGCCTCACGACGAAGATGCCTGCCGGCGGGATCGGATGACGCGTCATGATTGGCACCAATGCGCCCGAAGAAATGTGCTGCGCGACAAGAGGCTCCGGCAGATAGGCGATCCCGACCCCATCCAGAGCGGCCGCAACGAGCGATATTGCGTTATCGGCTACGAAGCGTCCCTGGGGTCGCACCATGACAACCTTGTCGCCATCCATGAACTGCCACGTCTCGGCGTCACGCATAACGACACGGTGCTTGGCAATCTTGTCCGGTACTTCGGGAGCGCCATGAGCCTCGATGTAGGCAGGACTCGCAACCAGCTTGCCGAAGATCGGTCCGACGCGTTTTGCGACGAGGTTTGAATCTGGAAGGTGACCAAGTCGAATCGCGCAATCAAAACCCTCTCCGACAAGATCTACGAAGCGATCGGTATAGGAGGATTGAATTTGTAGTTGCGGGTGTCGGCTCGCCATCTGGGAGAGGACGGGAGCAAAATGCGTCGGACCAAATGAAAGTGGGGCGGCTACGCGCAATCGGCCTCGAAGCTCACCGGCCGGCAGCATCGTTTCCCGCGCGACATCCAGTTCGGCAGAGATCCTGGCTGCGTACTCCCTGAATGTAGCACCCGCTTCTGTCAGCGCGACACCTCGGGTTGTTCTCGCAAGTAACTGTGCGCCGAGTTCAGCCTCGAGCTGGGTAAGCTTCCGGCTGACCATCGATTTGGAAATGCCCAGTCGCAGCGCCGCTGCCGATACCCCGCCCGCATCGGCGACCTCGACAAATATCCTCAGATCCTCAATGTCCAATACGCGTTCCTTTTCTTGCAACACGCCGTCACGCGACCGAGGGCTACCGGGCCGCAAAAGAGAATGACAGGTTCCCCGCGGATGGCTCTCCGATGAGGGCATCCTCGCAACAAGCCTCAATGAACCGCCAATACAGGATGTAATTTTTTCATGACCTTTCGTAACGGCCTCGATTCTCTCCTTCGTCCCGAAGATTCCGTCCTCGTTCTGATCGATCATCAGCCTTATCAGCTGACCAACCTCAATAGCCACGATCCTCAGGCTGTCGTCAACAACGCGACCGCGCTGGCGAAGCTGGCAAAAGCGTTCAATGTCCCGACGATCCTCACCAGCGTAATCGCGGATCGCGGCGGCAAGATCTTCAAGCAAATCACGGACGTCTTCCCCGGGCAGGACGTGATCGACCGGACCTGGGTCAATACCTGGGAGGACGAGAAGGTTGTGGACCTTGTCAAGGCGACCGGCCGCAAACAACTGATCATCGCCGGCCTGTGGACCGAAGTCTGCGTAGCGATGCCTGCGATTCAGGCGGCCGGCGAAGGCTGGGACGTGACCGTCATCACCGACGCATCGGGCGGAAGCTCAGCCGAGTCTCACCAGGTCGCCATCCAGCGGATGATTGCGGCCGGCGTGAACATGATGACCTGGATGGCACTGGCCGGCGAATGGCAGCGGGACTGGGCGCACCGAGCACGTCGAAGAGCTGACCGAAGTACTCATCTCGCATATGGCCGGCAGCGGCATCGCGTATCTGTGGGAGCAGCAACTGCTTAACACCCCAATCCCCACTACCAAGGCCGGGCACTGAATCTTGCGCAGGACGATGAGGATATCAACGGACACGCCCCGAGAATTCGGACGACCCGGCGATCCTCATCGCCCCCTCGTACACGAGACATCGATTATCTGGAACAGTGATGGTTGTTGTAAGATCGGTCGTATCGAGCACGCTTAGCCTTTGGAACGCAGTCAGCAAATGGTGCAGGAGTCCACAGCGGAGCCGCGCCCGCTTCACGTCCTGCGCAAGGACGCTTACTCTATCGCTGGCGGTCCTTACCCTCTCGGAACTCGACCACAAATCGGCCGTCGCGAATGACGAAGCATCGGCCGCAGAGAGGCCCGCGATGAAACCCGACCGGGCGCAGGAAGACTGGTCGGCTCTCGCGGATCCAAAAATGCGAACTCAGCCGCTAGACCGCCTCAAATACATTCCGCTGTCTCCCTTCGATCCTGACAGCTACATCTCGTTAGGGGTCAATCTACGCGAAATCTACGAAGTCAGCGATGCGCCGGTTTTCGGAGCCGTGCCGACGATTTCCAGCGATTTCTACGGGTTACAGCGTGCCCAGTTCCACATCGACGTCCACCTGAATGAAAACTGGCAACTGTTCACGCAGTTTGAGGATGTCCGCGCACTCGACAAAACGGTGGTCGGGCCCAACGACGCAAACCGAATTGACCTTCGCCTGGCATTCATCGGCTACACGCAGGAGACCGACGCGGGAACGTTCAGGGCGAGGGTCGGCCGCCAAGACTTCGCGTTTGACTTGGAACGGTTCGTATCGGTACGCGATGGGCCGAATGTCCGCCAGTCGTTCGATGCGGTCTGGGCCGGATGGGAGACGGACGCATGGCGCTTCTACGGTCTGGTCAGTCAACCCGTCGAGTATCGGGACGACGAGCCTTTCGATGATCGCTCAAGCAGCGATGTTTTGTTCAGTGGCGCGCGCGTCGAGAGGCAGCTGTCGCCGACGATCGAGGCCTCCGCCTATTATGCGCTTTACCAACGCAAGGACGCCACTTTTCTCAGCGCGTCGGGTGAGGAAGACAGGCATGTGCTTGATATCCGATCGACCGGCAGATATGTGGGTTTCGACTGGGATGCGGAGGCGATGGGACAGGTCGGCAAGGTCGGTTCAGCCGACATTCTGGCCTGGGCCGTGGGCGCAAGGACCGGCTACACCTTCGAGGATGTCAACTGGTCGCCGCGGATCGGCCTGCAGTTCGACATGGCGTCGGGTGACCGTGATGCAGGCGACGGCACGCTTGGCACCTTCAATCCACTGTTTCCAAACGGGTTCTATTTCTCGCTCGGCGGCCATACCGGATACACCAACCTCATCCACCTCAAACCGTCGATCACCGTTCAGCCGACGGAGGACCTGACCCTACTGGCCGGGGTCGGGCTACTTTGGCGCCAGACGACGGACGACGCCGTTTATACCATGCCGAACGTCCCGGTCGCTGGAACTGCAGCCGGGGGAACGCCGTGGACCGGGGCCTACGTCCAGCTGAGGGCCGACTACAGGTTCGATCAAAGTTATACGGGCTCGGTGGAGGCGGTCCACTACCAGGTCGGCGAGACGCTTCGCGATGCCGGAGGGCGTGACAGCAACTACTTCCGGGCCGAATTGAAATTCGCCTGGTAGACGATGCACAGCCCACACGGATCCGGGGCTGGACTTGGCCTGAGCATGGTGAACGAGATCATCGAAAGGCATCACGGCTTCATCGAAGTCGAGTCAGCGCCGGGAAAAGGGAGTGTGTTTACTGTGAGATGGCGCAATGCTGGGCGAACCGGCCGGAGTGTCGCGGTGCACCAGCATCGCAGCGCTCCTCGCAACGGCCTCGGCCAAGATTTGCTTGACCACGAGGAAGTCCGCGGCGGTGCCGTCTATCTTGCTGAAGCCAACAGCGTATTTGCCGGAAGCACATTCGGCGGACGCGAAGGCGCTGCTCGGCGAACATTGAATGCAACGAGCGGGCGAAGTATCGCAAGAGCTGTTTTCCTCGCATATTGAACAAGCGCGTTGGGCCGTTCCGATCACTACCGCTCTGACAGATGGCAGGAATGCGCCTAAAAGCAGTCATGTTCCGACTATTGGACACGATGGCAAAGCCTTAGGTCCCTAGTCTCTGGTTTTCCGCAGAAAGCACCTTTCTTAGAGATGAGGCCATTCCGCTATGGTCACGGTGTGGTGGCTATTGATGTCGACCAGCGGTTTCAGGATGTGCTGAAGCTCGTCTGCAGTTGGCTCGACCGAGAGGACATCCAGGATTGCAATCATCGCGCGATGAATGTGTGAACGGCTGGCAGTTGTCTACTCGATAATTACGACGGTTCGTTCGAAGTTCCTCAACCCGGCTCGGCTTGTGGCCGAAGTATCACGCCGGCTCGAAGCGACTTTAGCGGCGTAGATACACGGCCTCGCCATCGCAGCGCGCTGCCTTCTGCCGTTCATTCCGCGAGCGGCAGTCGACCTGCACACCGAGCTTGCCATATGGGTATCGATATCAACAGCCCGTCATTGTTCGTGGGATCAAGACAAACGCCAGGTGCGGTTCTCTTTCCGAGCAAGGGCACGTCTTAAGTCGCCTCAGAGCTGTCCGGGTCAGAATGGCTGCGCTCCGGGCACGGCTCCGTCTATTATCCCGATGAACGTGGCGATAGCTTCAACTTCGTCGCAATTGCCACGCAATCTTGCAGCCGCAAGTGCTTCACCGGCGCCAACCAGACCGATGCAGCGCCTCTCCAACTCCTCAGGGGGCAACTTGGTGTGCGGCGCCAGCACCGCGACGAACATCGCCACGCTATTGGCCAATAATTCCTGGAACACAGCAGCCTTTTCTTCGCTGCCAGCCAGGGCTGCGCCCACCGCATGGAACTCGCCATCTATGTCAGCGGCACATTGGATGTAGGCGGCAGCAAGCAGATCAACGGCTTCTGCGGCGCTGCGTTGACTACCCGTCATCGCATCACGGAAGGCGTTGACCTTTTGTGTGTCGATCCACCTGTAGAGCGCAATGAGAAGCTCGGACCGGGTCTCGAAGTGGTCGTAGGCAACCGGCTTGGACACACCGGCGCGGACAGCAAGGTGGCCCAATGTCAGACGGTCCGCGCCCTCTTCGCGAACAACCAACAGAGCGGTGTCAAGGAGCTGCCGGCGCCGCTCGTCCTTTGAGAGCCTCCTGACTAYCGTTCCGTGATGCTCAATATTGCCGCTCCGGTCCAAAGTCATTCCTGTTGTCATCCTACCAAAAGTAGGTTATCTGTCTTTTGCCTACTAATAGTAACTTATGGACTAGTAGAAGGAAAGAACCTATGCACGTAAAACCGATCCTGATGATGGGCGGCTCCGGCGCGATTGGCCGCCTGAGTGCTCAAACGCTGCGGGGCTTGCATCCCAAGGTGCCGTTTCTGATCGCCGGTCGCGACATTGCCAAAGCGCAGGCTGTAGCCCGGGAGCTCGGCAACGCCGATGCAGTAGAGCTGGACCTCGCTGCCGATGATCTGGGGTTAGGGGGCCAACAGGTTGGTGCCGTCGCCGTCTTCTACTCGGATAACCGCCTGGCTGGTCTCCGGTTTGCCAGTGCGCGCGCGCTACCCCACCTCAGCATCTCATCTGGCGTATTCGAGATCGCTCCCGAGATCGCGACTTTCATGCACAAGCCCGACGCAGGAGCGGTGGTTCTCGGTTATGAATGGTTGGTGGGCGCCGCGACGGTTCCTGCACTCGAACTCGCCAAAAGCTTCAATCACATCGATAGGATCAAGATCGGGGCGCTCGTGGACGAAGAGGATGGCGGCGGGCCGGCTGTCGCGGAAGATTTCGAGCGGTTGTCCAAGATGATGTCGGCAGCGCTCACGCGCCGTGATGGGGCCTATATCTGGCGCGCAGACGACGATGCTCAGGCGCAGTTCCATGCGATTGATGGGACCGAAGTCAAAGCCGCAGGCTTCTCGTCGATCGACGTCGTTGGCCTTGCAGCGGCGACCGGTGCGAAAGACGTCCATTTCGATCTCGCGACCGGCATCAGTTCGACTCGCCGTCGCGGTGAACCGAAGTCAACAGAGATCATCATCGAATTGTTCGGGAAGGGTCATGATGGTCAGGCGCTCCGGACGAGACATGCGGTTTTTCACCCGGGCGGAGCTGCACCTTTGACGGCAATGGGCGTAACGATGATCCTCGAACGCGTGACCGGGCTTGATGGCCGAGAGCCCGCTCCGCCCGGTCTCTATTTTCCGTATCAGTTGCTCGAACCGGCGACATATCTGCATCGTTTGGAAGCGGCTGGTGGCAGCTTGTTGAAGTTGGAACTTCCCTGAGTCTGCAGACGTCAATGGCAACAGCCGAACCTGCTCGCAGGGCGACTTGTTACGAATTCGGAAGCGGCGGGGAACGAGAGTTTATCTTCGCCGCCGCCCGCGCAGGGATGCCGTTCAGCCTGCTGCCGCTTGTCCGTACCTGGGACAGACCTGGCTGAGGGGCCATTCAGTTAAAACTATTTCTGCCTGGGCGGGTAGGGCTCGATATCCGCCGACCAGTAGTGCCT
>NZ_JBFUBG010000105.1:0-20427 GCF_056405875.1 Rhizobium sp. P1_E6
GGTGACGCCCACCTTTTCGAGCGCCGGGCGGCCCATCGGAAACTTGTCTTCCAGCACCCACTGCTTGAACTCTTCGCAATAGACCGGCCAGTTATCCTCGATATCGAAATTATCCTTGAGAAAATCGATCTCGCGTTGGCTGGTCGCCGGCGTGATACGGTCCACCATGCCGTTCGGGAAGGAGACATTGGCCTTGATCCAGTCGGCAAAGGCTGGATCGGAGAGCTTCGCCGTGCCGACGACGGCGTTGGCAGTCACGACGCCGTTGTGGGGAATGTTGTCGCAGGACATGACGGTGAAGGGCTCGATGCCCTTGTCCTTGCGCACCTTCAGGCCGGCAACGATCAGACCGAAGACCGTCTTCGGCGTCGCCGGGTTCTGGCCATCAGCGGCAATCGCCGGGTGCGCCGGATTGAACTTGCCCGAGGCATCGATGAAATAGCCGCCTTCGGTGATCGTCATCGAGACGATGCGAATAGTTGGATCGGCGAGCTTGGCGATGATAACAGCGGGTTCACCGACCGGCAGGATATCGATCATCGGCCCGGTCACGCGTGCGGCCGTCCTATTGTTGTCCTGCTCGACGACGGTCGTCAGGAAATCCTGAGCAGCGAGCTTGTCGCGCATAGCAGCATCCGAAGGCAGAACGCCGGCCCCGATGATGGCCCAGTGATGGTCGCTACCGGCATTGAAGAGATCGTCGAGATAGATCGCCTGATGGGCGCGATGGAAATTACCGACGCCGAAGTGCACGATGCCGGCTTTCAGCGACGCCCGGTCGTAAGCCGGAATGGCCGCGGTCTTTGCCGCCTCGGCGAGCGTTGCCAGCGATAATTTGCACGTCATGTTTCAGTCCTCTTGAAGGTCTTGCGAAAGGACTTCCGCCCTCCCGGTAGCGCGGTCCGGACGAAATCGCCCGATCCGCATGTCTGCCCCCAGCCGGTAGCAGCCTCAGATGGCGAGGCCGCCCTCGTTGAATTTATGGATACGCGTCTTGTCCGGCGTCAGGTAGACGATATCGCCGGCTTTGGCTGCAAAGTCGCCATTGCTGCGCGCCGTCGCCATGCCGATACCCTCGACATCGACGTGCAGGAATGTGTCGGAGCCCAGATGCTCGGCAACCGTGACCCTGCCCTTCCAGTCACCGCTTTCGGTCGACAGCAGCACGTGTTCGGGACGGATACCGATTGTGTGCGCATTGAGCTGCGCCGCATTCTGCCCTTTGATGAAATTCATTTTAGGTGAGCCGATGAAGCCGGCGACGAAGAGGTTTCGCGGGCTGCGATAGAGCTCCAGCGGCGAGCCGACCTGCTCGATATTGCCCCTATTCAGAACCACGATCTTGTCGGCCATGGTCATGGCTTCCACCTGGTCGTGGGTAACGTAGACCATCGTCGTTTTCAGCTGCTGGTGCAGCTCGCTGATTTCGATACGCATGTTGACGCGCAGCGCCGCATCGAGGTTCGACAGTGGCTCGTCGAAGAGGAAGGCCGACGGCTGGCGCACGATGGCGCGGCCGATCGCGACGCGTTGGCGCTGGCCGCCCGAGAGCTGGCGCGGCTTGCGATCCAGATAGTCGCCGAGGTTCAGCACGCGCGCCGCATCGGTCACCTTGCGGTCGATCTCGGCCTTGTCCATGCCCGCCATCTTCAGCGGGAAGGCGATGTTGTTGCGCACGCTCATATGCGGATAGAGCGCATAGGACTGGAAGACCATCGCCAGACCGCGTTCGGACGGCGCCTTCTCGGTCGCGTCCTTGCCGTCGATGACGATCTTGCCGCCAGAGACATCCTCGAGCCCAGCGATCAGGCGCAGCAAGGTGGACTTGCCGCAGCCGGAGGGACCGACGAAGACGACGAATTCGCCGTCCCTGATGTCGAGATCGATCGAAGGGATGACCTTGGCTTCGCCGAAGACCTTCGAAACCTTTTGAAGGGTAATGCTGCCCATGTTTCTCTCCCTATGATCTTATTTCACCGCGCCGAAGGTCAGGCCGCGGACGAGTTGTTTCTGGCTGAACCAGCCGAGGATGAGGATCGGCGCGATCGCCATGGTCGAAGCCGCCGAAAGCTTGGCATAGAACAGGCCTTCCGGGCTCGAATAGGAAGCGATGAAGGCTGTCAGCGGCGCCGCCTTGGAGGCCGTCAGGTTCAGCGTCCAGAAGGCTTCGTTCCAGGCGAGGATGATATTGAGCAGCAGGGTCGAGGCAATGCCCGGCACGGCCATCGGCGTCAGCACGTAGACGATTTCCTTGACGAGCGAGGCTCCGTCCATGCGTGCGGCTTCCAGGATTTCGCCGGGGATTTCCTTGAAGTAGGTATAGAGCATCCAGACGATGATCGGCAGGTTGATCAGCGTCAGCACGATCACAAGCCCGGTGCGTGTATCGAGCAGGCCGAAATTGCGGAATAACAGGTATATCGGGATGAGAGCGCCGACCGGCGGCATCATTTTGGTCGACAGCATCCACATCAGCACATCCTTCGTCCGCTTGGTCGGCGCAAAGGCCATGGCCCAGGCGGCCGGGATGGCGATGATGAGGCCGATCAGCGTCGAGCCGAAGGAGATCACCACCGAATTCATGAAGTGGGTAAGATAGTCGGACCGGCTCTGCACTTCAGCATAGTTCTCGGTCGTCCAGTGGAAGAACAGGAACTGCGGCGGCGAAGCGATGGCATCCGCCTCCGACTTGAAGCTTGTGAGGAAGGTCCAGAGGATCGGGAAGAAGATCAGGATGCCGAGCGACCAGGCGATCGCGGTCATGATGACCTTGCGTTGGGTGGTGACCTTTCTAGCCATCTCAAGCCTCCAGATTCTTGCCGACGAGGCGGACGAGGAAGATCGCAACGATATTGGCAAGCACGACCGCCACGATACCGCCCGCCGAAGCCCCGCCGATATCGAACTGCAGCAGCGCCTGGGAATAGACGAGAAAGGTGAGGTTGGTGCTCTGCGTGCCCGGGCCGCCGTTGGTGGTGACCAGGATTTCGGCGAAGACCGACAGCAGGAAGATCGTCTGGATCAGGATTACCACGGTAATGGCACGGGCCATATGCGGCAGGATGATGTAGATGAACTTCGAAATCGGCCCGGCGCCGTCCATCTCGGAGGCTTCCTTCTGCTCTTCGTCAAGCGATTGAAGCGCGGTGAGCATGATGAGCGTGGCAAAGGGAAGCCACTGCCAGGCAAYGATCAGGATGACCGAGAAAAGCGGCACGCTGGCCAGCCAGTCGATCGGCTGCAGGCCGACAGCCTTCGCCATGTAGGCGAAGAGACCGTTGACCGGGTTCATGAACATGTTTTTCCAGACGAGCGCGGCCACTGTCGGCATGACGAAGAAGGGCGCAATGACCAGGATGCGTACAATGCCCTGGCCGTAAATCGGCTGATCGAGCAGGAGTGCAAAGAGAATGCCGCCGACAACGGTGATGACAAGCACACCGGCAACCAGCACCAGCGTATTGATGAGCGCGGCGAAAAAGGCCGGGTCGGTAAGGAAGTATTCGTAGTTTAAGAGACCGACGAAACTCTCCATGCCCGGGTTGAGCAGATTGTAGTTAAGCAGGGAGAAGTAAATCGTCATCGCGAGCGGGACGATCATCCACGCAAAGAGCAGCACCACGGAGGGTGCAATCATCAGGCGTGCTGCGGAGCGAGTGTGAAACGTTGCCATGGCAAATCACCGGTCTGATCTGAAGCGGATGTGGCTGAGGACAGCTCTGAAAAAGAGGCCGCCGATGCAGTTCGGGCAATCGGCGGCCCAGAGGTGCGGAATGTCAAACATTCCGTACATTCTCAGGAGGTATTACTTGATGTAGCCCGCCTTGGTCATTTCGCGGGTGGTCAGCTGCTGTGCACTCTGCAGGGCTTGGTCGACCGAGATCTGGCCGGCAAGGGCTGCGGAGAACTGCTGGCCGACGGCCGTGCCGATGCCCTGGAATTCCGGGATCGCCACGAACTGGACGCCGACATAGGGAACCGGCTTGACAGTCGGCTTGGTCGGATCGGCGGAGTTGATGCTGTCGAGCGTCATCTTCGCGAAGGAAGCGGCCTTCTGGTAGTCGGCATTGGCATAGAGCGAACTGCGCGTGCCCGGAGGTGCGTTCAGCCAGCCTTCCTTCTCGGCGACGAGGTTGGTGTAATCCTTGCTCGTTGCCCAGGAGATGAACTTCTCGGCGGCTTCGGACTTCTGCGAGCCTGCCGGGATGGCGAGGTTCCAGGCCCAGAGCCAGTTGCCGCGCTTGCCGAGGCCCTTGTCCGGGGCCAGCGCAAAGCCGACCTTGTCAGCAACCTGCGACTGCTTCGGATCGGCAACGAAGGATGCAGCAACCGTTGCATCGATCCACATGCCGCACTTGCCGGTCTGGAAGAGCGCCAGGTTTTCGTTGAAGCCGTTGGAAGAAGCACCGGGAGGGCCGGCATCCTTCATCAGGTTGACGTAGAAGCTGAGTGTATCCTTCCACTCGGGCTGATCGAACTGCGGCTTCCACTGTTCATCGAACCAGCGGGCACCGAAGGAGTTCGACATAGCCGTCAGGAAGGCCATGTTTTCGCCCCAGCCGGCCTTGCCGCGCAGGCAGATGCCGTAGATTTCCTTGTCCTTGTTGGTGATCTTCTTCGCAGCGTCTGCGATGAAGTCCCAGGTCGGCGCGTCGGGCATCTTCAGGCCGGCAGCATCGAAGAGATCCTTGCGGTACATGACCATGGAGCTTTCGCCGTAGAACGGAGCTGCATAGAGCTTGCCGTCCTGGCTGATGCCGCTGCGGATTGCCGGCAGCAGATCGTCCACGTCATAGTTGGCGCCGAGGTTGTCGAGCGGCAGGAGCCAGCCTTTCTTCGCCCAGATCGGAACTTCATAGGTGCCGATCGTCAGGACGTCGTACTGGCCGCCCTTGGTCGCGATGTCGGTCGTGACCTTCTGGCGCAGAACGTTTTCTTCGAGGGTTACCCATTCAAGGTCGATGCCGGGATTCTTCGCCTTGAAATCATCCGTCAGCTTCTGCATCCGGATCATGTCGCCGTTGTTCACGGTCGCGATTGTCAGCGTTTCAGCCGAAGCCATGCCGGCAAACGCCATTGCTGAGCAGGCGCCCAGCAGGAGAGTTCTCAATGTCATATCTTCCTCCCAGAAGATGAGTAGTGAGCATTCGCTTTGCTCATGGGCAATTACTCATCAGCGGGGAAAATTTGTCAATCGGCAATCGTTGCTGCAGTGCCGAACAAAACATCTATCCTATTGATTCAAAACGGTAATATTTTTGCTCAGCTGCTGAGCAAAAACTCAGCCGTCTCCTCGTCGGTGATCAAACCGTTCACCTGATGGCCTGTGATGGCGGCCCTGATCGCCTTGAACTTACGCTTGCCCTTGGCGATACCGATGACGACAGACGAATCGCGCGGCGGGATAGGAGCGGACGCAACACGCTCGTTGATCGGGTTGTCGAGCAGCTTGCCGTCGGCATCGAAAATCCAACCGCAGATTTCACCCACAGCACCGCCGCGCATCAGCTCCATCATCTCGTCTTTTTCGAGGAAACCGTCGACGCAGAGCGGGCCGTCGATGCCGAGTTCGCCGATACCGACGAAGGTCACATCCGCCTGTGCGCTGATCGCCAGCGTCGAGCGCACGAGCTGCTGGCCGTGCAGAAGCTCCCGTTCCTCTGACGAGGTGACGAGAACCGGCAGCGGCATCGGGTAGTGCCGCGCCTTCACGGCATCGGCCATGCTGAAGATGACGTTGTAATAGGCGGCCGAACCGTCGGGCGCGATATTGCCCGTCAGCGAGACGATGCGGTGATTGGGACATTCGATCGCCGGCAACTGGTCGACGGCAGCCTTCAGCGTCCGCCCGGTGCCGACTGCGAGCACGATCGGGTCCGGACGTTTCAGCCAGCGCTCGATTTCGGAAGCCGCCGCCTCCGCAATACCCACCGTCGTCGATGAGGAGCCTGGATCGCTCGGAACGATCTCGACATGCTTGAGGCCGAATTTCTTGCGCAGCTGATTGCCGAGTTCGAGGCAGGCGGCAATCGGATGGTCGAGCCGCACCTTGATCAGCCGCTCGGCCACGGCAAGCGAAACGAGCCGCTGCGCCGACTGGCGCGAAATACCCATGGCGGATGCGATTTCATCCTGCGTGCGGCCGGCGACATAATAGAGCCAGCCGGCGCGCGCCGCATCGTCCAGCCGTCCGGAAGTCTCCGATTTTTTTACCATTGCCGCCGCCGATTAATTTCTTTGAGTCTATCTGGTGTCAGATCAAAACAAAAATCGGGCAAATGTCGAGGGCGTTGAAAAAATGAGCAGCCGGTTCTTCATCCGAACCACTGCATGACGATGTAGATGGCTGCCTTGACGAGACCGTAAATCACCCCGGCAGCAACGATGAGCGAGACGGCCGTCATGATGAAACCGAGAAGCGAAAACAGCCCGTCCCGGCCGAGAATCGCAAAGGCAAAGACGGAAATCGCGATCGCCGGCAGGATATTGCCGAGCGGCACCGGCAGCACGAGAACGATCGCCAGCACCAGACAGCAGAAGCCCGCCAGATATTCCGCCGGCGGCTCGACAAAAATGCTCAGACGTGGCTGCAGCATACGCTCCGCCCGGGCAAGCCAGGGATGAATGCGCCCGACGATCGTCTCGAAATCCTCCCGCCGCATGGAGCGCGCCGCAATCGCCTTCGGCAGCCACGGCTTCAGGCCGAAGGTGAGCTGGGCGGCAAGGAAAATCAGCGGTGCGCCAAGCAGCGAGGAGGTGCCGGGCGGTGTCGGAAAGGCATTCGGCAATGCGAAGATCAGCATCAGTGCGCCGATCGCCCTATCACCCATTGTCTGGAACAGGTCGCCGATCGACACGCGTTCGCGGCTTCGATCCGCCGCCATCTGTCGAAGGATGGAGGAAAGCCGCCGGCCTTTCGGACGCGGCCTGCGGGCGGTGGTTCTGTGCGTTTCGGTATTTTCGATTGTCATGAATCCGGCGTCGGTAGGTGAATAGCGGAAAGCTCTGCTCGCGCAATATGCCAATAGGATGACCTTGGCGGAGGAAATTATCAGATCATGCAATCGATCGAGCTTAGTTCATTTATCGAATAATCCTTGTAATTCCCCGCCAACAGTGCGAGCAGACGCCAAGAACAGACAATTGGCAGGCATGCGATGATTATTTCATTCGATATCGGTGGCTCCGCCATCAAGGGCGGAATTGCGCGTTCGGAATCCGACATCGTGCCGCTTGGCCGGCGCCCGACCCCTAAGGATGATTTTCCGGCTTTCGTCGAGACGCTGAAGAGCTTCATAGCCGAGGCGGGCGAACAACCCTCGCGCATTGCGCTGTCGATTGCCGGCGTCGTCGATCCCGATACACAGCGCCTGATCGTCGCCAACATTCCCTGCATTCACGACCGCAACCTTGCCGCCGATCTGGAGGCCGAACTCGGCCTGCCCGTGCTGGTTGCCAACGATGCCGATTGTTTCGCCATGGCGGAAGCCGAACTCGGTGCCGGGCGAGGCCACCGCATTGTCTTCGGCGCCATCCTCGGCACCGGCGTCGGCGGCGGTGTCGTCTCCGATGGTCGGCTCATCAATGAATCGGGCGGTTTTGCCGGCGAATGGGGGCACGGCCCGATCATCGCATCGCAAGCCGGCACTCCGCCGGTCGCCATCCCCGCCTATGCCTGCGGCTGCGGCCAGAAGGGCTGCGTCGATACCGTCGGTGGCGCGCGCGGTCTCGAACGCCTGCACCAGACGCTGCACGACCTGGACCTTTCCAGCGAGGAGATCATCACCGACTGGCGCAACGGCGAAGAAAAGGCCAATCGCACGATCGACGTCTATGTCGATCTCGTCGCTTCGCCGCTCGCGCTCGCCATCAACATCACAGGCGCAACCATCGTGCCAGTTGGCGGAGGCCTCTCGAATGTCGAAGCGCTTCTGGCGGAATTGGATCAAGCGGTGCGCGCCCGCATCCTGCGGAAATTCGATCGTCCGCTGGTCGTGCGCAGCGAATGCCGTATCGAGCCGGGTCTGATCGGCGCGGCACTTCTGGGCCTGAAGGCTGAAGCGGCCTAAAGCAATTCCAGCTAAAGTGCGCAGCGGTTTTGCGTCCGGAATGGCGGGAAAGCAGAGCTCTAAAGCGTCGGCCACATCCGGACGATCGCGGCAAAGCGCAGCCAGTCCTTGCGCAGGCAAGGCGTCCAGGCTGCTTCCGCGACGGCCGGCAGCCGCGGGAAAACCAGCCGGTTGAAATAGGCGCGCGAGACGAAATTCTCGCCCCAGATGCAGGCCTGGATGCCCCGCATCCGGCCTCTTAGCTCTTCCGGCAATTCGCCTTCGGCCTCATAGGCATAGGTCTTTTCCGGTGGCGTGAAGCCGGCCCAGCTAGCACCCGGCTCTCCCCAACTTTCTGCCTGTGCCATATCGAGATAATAGGCCTGCCCCGGCGTCATGACGATATCGTAGCCTTCGCTCGCCAGTTCGATGCCGACCTCCGGCTTTTCCCAGGCCATCAGCAGCGTGCCCTCGCGATCGACGCCGCCGCCATGCGAAACCTCGTTCCAGCCGGCAAGCTTCTTGCCGCGCTCCGAAAGCATCGCCTTGATCCGCCGCAGGAAATAAGACTGCAGCTCGGCTGTGCCCGCAAGCTTCTCCCGCTCCATCAGGGCCGTGCAGGCAGGGGAGGCCAGCCAGGAACCGTGTGGCACCTCATCCCCGCCGATATGGATATAGTCGGACGGAAAAAGCGGAAGCATTTCATCGAACACCTTGCCGAGGAATTCGTAAGTGAATTCGACCGCAGGATTGAGCGCATTGTTGGGATAACCCTGCACCGACTGGTAGCCGTTCGGTTTCTCCTGCCCGTCGACGAGCTGCGGCAGGGAGAGAAGTGCTGCAGTGCTATGACCGGGTATATCGATCTCCGGCACGACTTCGACGCGCAACATGCCTGCATGGGCAACGATCCGRCGGACATCATCCTGGCTATAAAATCCTGATCGCGGCTCTGYGCCGTCGCCGAGCTGCGGCACCAGAACCTCGCCAGGCCCACGCTTTGCGCCGATCTCCGTAAGCCCAGGATAGGCCTTGATCTCCAGCCGCCAGGCTTCATCGTCGGTCAGATGCCAGTGGAAAATATTGAGCTTGTTCCAGGCAAGGATATCGATCAGCCGTTCGACATCCGCAACCGGATAGAACTGCCGGCTGACATCGAGATGACAGCCGCGCCATTCGTAGCGGGGCTGATCGGCGATAGTGCCGAAGACAGGAAACTGGAAGGTTTCCGGATCGTGGCGCGCGCCATGCAGCAGTTGCGCAAGACTGATCAGCCCGTAGAGCAGCCCGGCCGCATCGTCGGTACCAAGAATGATCTCCTGTGCCGTGAACCGTAGCTCATAGGCCGCCTCCATGATTGAGGATTCTCCCTTGAAGCGGACCTGCCGCCCCCCCTGAACCGGCTGCAGCGTGAAAGGCACGTTGTCCGCCGGGAAGAGCCGCTGGTAAAGAGCGAGCACCTTCGCCACGGCCTTGATATTCTTGACGCTCGAGCCAGCTGCCGGATAAAGCGCAACGGGCGGCATATCGTCCGGTCGCAACGACAGGAACAACGGCCATGGCAGCAGCGAAAAGGGCTCCGTCACCTCGCCCTTCGGCAAAAGCTCCGGCAATTCACCGCGCTCCGCACCGTCAAGCATCAGATCGCCGAAGCTGACGGGCGCATGCCGGCCATCGGCAAGCGTGAGATAGGCGGATTTGATACCCGACGTCACGTGCTTCGGGCCGTTCGTCAGGCCTTCCACGGTGAAGTGCCAGCTGCGTCCCGGCTTGATGGTGAGGCCCGACGGCGGCGAAAACTCATGGAAATTCGCAACCCGGCGCTTGAGTGTGGCGTCCTCGGCCACATGCTTGTCTGCCACGCGGATAAGCGAGGTATAGGCAAGCGTAAAGCCGGAAAGCGGTTGAGTGGAAAGATTGAAGAGCGTGAAGGTGAGGCGTCCAAAGCTTCCTTCGACCGGGCTCCAGCTTGCTTCCAGATGGTAATCTGCCACAGTCATGTCCTCCCCCCAACTTATATAGGGCGATCTTTACTCCCGTTTAGCGTCACCCTCTCCTCACATGCTTTCACGGCTTGACAATTTGAAGGCACGAAAGACGGGCTGAAACAAAAATGGCGCGGTCGAAACCGCGCCATTTTGTCATTCGGCTGCCAATGCCGGCGGATGGTGCATGTCCTCATCCGCCTCTTCCTGGTTGGCATTGGCATTTCCTGCATCCTTCGCCTTTGGCTCGCGGCCGAAGAACAAGGCATAGCCGGCCGGCAGCACGAGGATGGTCAGAACGGTGGCGACCAGGATGCCGCCCATCATGGCGTAAGCAAGCGGACCCCAGAAGACACCGCGYGAAATCGGGATCAGCGCCAGCACGGCCGTCAGCGCCGTCAGCGTGATCGGCCGGAAACGGTTCACGGCCGCGCTGATGATCGCCTCATGCCTGTGCATGCCCGCCTTGATGTTCTGGTCGATCTGGTCGACGAGGATAATCGAGTTGCGGATGATGATACCGAGTAGCGCGATGACACCGAGGATGGCCACGAAGCCGAAGGGTGCGCCGCTGATCAGCAGGGCAGAGGCCGCGCCGATAATGCCGAGCGGGCCGGTGGCAAAGACCAGCATCGCCTTGCCGAAATGCTGCAGCTGGGCCATCAGCAGGATCATGATGACGACGAGCATGATCGGCGCCTTGGCGGCAATCGACGCCTGGCTTTCGGCCGAATCCTCCGCGCCGCCCTGGATCTCGATGTTGTAGCCGGCAGGCAGGCTGTCGCGCAGATCCTGCATGTCGTTATAGAGCTTGGTCACCACGTCGTTCGACTGGATATCGTCAGGCAGGGTCGCACGTACCGATATCGTCGGCAGGCGGTCGCGCCGCCATTCGATGCCCTGTTCCATTGATGGCACGACCTTGGCGATCTGCGAGACAGGAACGAAGCCGCCGAAATCCGTCGGCACATAGACCGAATTGACGGCCGAGAGCAGCGAACGGTTCGCATCCGGCTCGCGAGCGACGATCGAGACCGTCTCCTCGCCGTCGCGGAAGTCGTCGAGCGGCGCACCGGACATGGCGGTCTGCAGCATCTGGCGGACACGCTGCGAGGTGACGCCGAGCGCGCGGGCACGGTCCTGGTCGATGACCAGCTTCATCGCCGGCACCGGCTCCAGCCAGTCGTCGTGGACAGCGCCGAGTATCGGATCTTTCGTAAAGCGTTCCTTCACCTGGTCGGCAATCCTGCGCACTTCGGTACGATCGGGACCCATGACACGCATCTGCACCGGCCAGCCCGTCGGCGGGCCGAGGAAGAGGCGGTCGACCTTGCCGCGGATGTCGGGGAAATCTTCCGCGAGGATTGTCCGGAGCTTGGTGATCAGCCGCTCGCGCGCCGGTTCGTCATTGGCCATGATCAGGAGCTGCGCATAGTTCGGGTTGCTAAGCTGCTGGTCGAGCGGCAGGAAGAAGCGGGGCGCGCCTTCGCCGATATAGGTGGCGATGAACTTCTTGTCCGGATCGTCCATCATCTTGGCTTCCAGCGCCTTGGCCTCGACTTCCACCTGCTTGATGCTCGTGCCTTCGGGCAGCCAGAGATCGACGAGGATTTCCGGACGGGAGGACTGCGGGAAGAAGTTCTGCGGAATGAACTGGAAGCTCCACAGGCTGGTGACGAAAGTGGCAAGCGTCAGCGCAAGCACGATGACCCGATGGCGCACCGCCCAGCCGACCGTGCGACGCAGGCCGCGATAGAAGCGGGTGTCGAACACGTCGTGATGTTCACCGGCATGCTTGCGCTGCTTGAGGATCATGTAGCCGAGCCACGGCGTGAAATAGACAGCCACGAACCAGGAAGTCACCAGCGCGATGCCGACGACATAGAAGAGCGAGCGCACATATTCGCCTGCCGTCGATGCCGCAAAGCCGACGGGAATGAAGCCGGCCGTGGTGATCAGCGTACCCGTTAGCATCGGGAAAGCGGTCGAGGAATAGGCGAAGCTCGCCGCGTCGATCTTGACGAGACCTTCCTCGAGCTTTCGCTCCATCAATTCGACGACGATCATTGCATCGTCCACAAGCAGGCCGAGCGCGATGATGAGTGCGCCGAGCGAAATGCGCTGCAGGTCGATACCAAGCTCGTACATGATGGCGAAGGTCGCGGCCAACACCAGCGGAATGGCAATGGCGATGACAAGACCCGAACGCCAGCCGATCGACAGGAACGAGACGATGAGCACGATGGCGAGAGCCTCGCCGAGCGCATGCATGAATTCGCTGACCGCATCGGTCACGACGTCAGGCTGGTTGGAGATCTGGTCGACAGAGACGCCATAGGGCAGCGAATCCTCGAACCGCTTGTAGGTCGCGTCCACGTCCTTGCCGACGTCAGTGACCTTGAAGCCCCTGGCCATGACGACGCCGACCTGCACGCTCTCATGCCCGTTATAGCGGTATTTGCGCTGATAGGGGTCTTCGAGGCCGGAGGTGACGGTGGCGATATCGCCAAGGCGCGTCACCTGATTGCCGGAGCGCAGGCGGAGTTCACGGATATCCTCGACCTTATGGACGTTGCCTTCAACCGAAATGCGCACCGAACGCAAGCCGGTATCGACGTTGCCGGCCGGATCGACGGCATTCTGGCCCTTGATGGCGTTCTGCAGGTCAGGGATCGTCAGGCCGCGCTCGGCGAGCGCCTTGGAGGAGACGTCGATATAGATCTTCTCCGGCTGGTCGCCGATGATGACGGCCTTTTCGACACCCGGCGTCGTCAGCAGCATGTCACGCGCCTGGATCGCGTACTTTTTCAGCTCAGGATAGGAATAGCCGTCGCCGCTGATCGAATGCAGCGTGATGAAAGTATCGCCGAATTCGTCGTTGAAATACGGGCCGAGCAACCCCTGCGGCAGGTCGCCGCTGATATCGCCGACCTTCTTGCGCACCTGGTAGAAGGCATCGGCGACCTGGGCGGAATCCGTATCACCCTTTACCTGTACAGTGATGATCGTGCTGCCGGCACGCGTATAGGACTTCACCCAGTCGAGATGCGGCGTTTCCTGCAGCTTTCGCTCGATCTTGTTGGTGACCTGGTCTTCCATGTCCTGAAGGGAAGCGCCCGGCCAAATCGCCTGGACGACCATGACGCGGAAAGTGAAGTCCGGATCTTCCTTCTGGCCCATGCGCGTTAGGCCGAGCACGCCGGTGATCAGGATCAGCCCGAAAAGGAAGCGCGCGATGCTCGGATGGCCGATCGCCCAGCGCGAAAGATTGAAGGGGCGCTTTTCAGTGGTGTTGGCATCCATGATCCTGTTCCCTCTCTATCAGCCGTTCAGCGGACGGTTGCGTCCGTTTCGGCGGCAGCCGATTGCTGATCGGGAAGTTTGACCTTCAGATTTTCGCTCATGAATTGCGTACCGGCGGCCACGACGAGATCGCCGCTATCGAGCCCCTTTGCGACACGAACCCCGTCGCCGGTGAAATCGGCGACTTCGATGCCGCGGGAGTGCACGGTCGCCGTTCCGCGATCGACGGTCCAGACGACCTTCCTGCCGTCCTTCTGCGCCAGCGCGCTGAGCGGGATGGAAACATAGGTGTTCGTATTGCTGACATCGGCTTCGATCGTCGCGGTCATGCCGAGTAGCACACGCGGATCGTTCGGCAGGCTGACACGCACAGCGAAGGTACGAGACTGCTGGTCGGCGCTACCCGCGACCTCACGAACGGTGCCCTCATGTACAAGCTTGTCATCAGACCAGAAGCTCGCCTTCACGGTCTTGCCGGGCTTGAACTGGGCGATATCGTTTTCCGGCACGGCGATCTGCACTTCCTTCTCGCCATCGACGGCAACGGCAACGACGGGCGTGCCAGATCCGACGACCTGTCCGACATCGGCATTGATGGTCGTCACGATACCGCTATGGTCCGCCTTGAGTTCCGTATAGCTCACCTGGTTCTTCGCCTGGTCGAGCGCGGACGCTGCAGCATCGCGACTCGAAATCGCCTGGTCATGGCTGAGCGAAGCCTGTTCGACCTGGGATTTCGGCGCGACGTTCTTGTCGAAGAGCTGCTCGGCGCGGCGGTTGGCGATGTCGGCCGTCTCGACGGCCTTCTCGGCGGCGGCGAGATTGGCGTCTGCAGTCTTCACCGCAAGCTGGTAGTCGGTCGAGTCGATCCGGGCGAGAACGTCACCCGGCTTCACCTRCTGACCGATATCGACGAGACGCTCGGTAAYCTTGCCGGCGACGCGGAAGCCGAGATTCATTTCGGTGCGCGCCCTTACCGATCCGGAATAGTCGAGCGTGCGGGTATCGCCGGCCTTGGCGATCTCGACCACCTTGACCGGCCGGATGACTTGCCTGACCTCTGCCTTTTCTTCCGTGCAGCCTGCGACGCCAAGACCGACCGCGCCAAGGAGCGCGAGGCTCATGACGGACGGCATGCGATTGCTGAAGGCCTTGAGCGAAAACATCTTTCGCACTCCTGATCGTTTCGGGTTTTCTTGACGGTTTTTGCCGCGTTTATTTTTTCAATGCCCTGATCGAAAATTCGATCAGTTCGTCCACGGCCGCCCGGTTTGTCTTGGCAAGACATTGGGCCACCATCTGCGGATGGCAGAGATTGATGGTCGCCGCCCCGAAGCAGCGGGAGGCTACCTCGGGGTCCTGGTCGGCGAATTCACCGGCAGCGATGCCATCCCGGATGACGTCGGCAATCAGTGCGTGAATGGAGTCGATGTGCTTCTCGATGACATGCCAGTCGCGTTCGATCGCAACGATCACCATCTCATGCACCTTCTGTTGGTCGAGCATGGTGTCGAGCGTCATCTGGTACTGGCTGCGCACATACTGGCGCAGCCGGTCGGAAGCGCCGATGTTCTGGTGGCAGATATTGACTGCAAGCTCGTAGCTGGCGGCCAACATGCGTCCACAGATCGCCTGGTGGATCTCAACCTTGGAAGCAAAGAAGCGATAGATATTGGCGGGCGACATGCCGAGATCGCGGGCCACATCCGCAACCGTCGTCTTGGAATAGCCGTAGTGGCGAAAGAGCCGCTCTGCGGCATCCAGAATACGGGTGACATTTTCCTGCCGTGTGACGTCCAGCGTGGTTTCCGCGATGTCGATCATGGTTTCAGGCCTGACTTTTTACGACTGACGAATTTTAACTTTCATCAGTCGTAAAATATCATCATTCGCTTGTCAATGATTTTGCGCTGCAAACAAAAATGCCGCAGCCCGGAAGGCTGCGGCATTCGATTGGAAAACGCTGGAAGGATCAGGCGAGCTTGACGTCGAGCGTGATCGGAACGGCCGAAAGCGCCTTGGACACCGGGCAACCGGCCTTGGCCATGTTGGCGAGCTCTTCGAACTTTGCCTGGTCGGCGCCAGGAATGCTGCCGGTCAGCGACAGATGGATGGCGGTGATGGCAAAACCGCCCTCTACGCTTTCAAGCGTCACCTTGGCAGATGTTTCCATGTGGTCGGCCTTGAGGCCGGCTTCGCCGAGGATCAGCGACAGGGCCATGGTGAAGCAGCCTGCATGGGCAGCGCCGATAAGCTCTTCCGGGTTTGTGCCGGCAATGCCTTCGAAACGGCTTGCGAAGCCATAGGGGTAATTGCTCAGCGCACCGCTCTGGGTCGAGATCTGACCCTTGCCGTCCTTGAGACCGCCCGACCACTGAGCCGAACCTGTGCGATTGATCTGCATGCCGTCCTCCTGTTTCAACTGATTTTCGAAGCGTTGCGCCGCTCCACCGCGAAGGACGTTCTGCCCTTCCGACCGGCAATATAGTCCTCTATCCGCGGAAGACGACATCAGATTGAATGCCAATCATCATACAAGAAGATTGCTTGTGTATGATGATTGCTTTAAAAGACGTGGCCACGAGGAACCTTCCGATGCAGCCCGCAGCAAGACGCGATGAGAAAACCGCAGCGCCCGAGCGCCGGCCGCGCGTCCGCCGTAACGTGACGGCGGCGATTGCCGAGGATATCTGCGCCAACCGGTACCCCGCCGGTACGCTGCTGCCGCGCGAAAACGACCTTTGCGACCTCCATGGCGTCAGCCGCACCGTCATCCGAGAATCTCTGAAAGTCCTGGAATCCAAGGGGCTTGTACGCGGCAAGCCGCGCATCGGCACCACCGTCTGCGACAAGGACGAATGGAACATCCTCGATCAGGATGTGCTGGAGTGGATGGGGCCTCATCTCGGCGACTTCGACCTGCTGGCGAGTATCCTGGAGGCGCGCCGCACGATCGAGCCGGCAGCGGCCGAATATGCCGCAAGCCGTGCGAGCGCCCAGGAGATCGCCGATCTTGAGGAAGCCTGGCAGCGCATGCAATCGGCAAGCGACGATCCTGAGGCCTTCACCGAGGCGGATCTCCTCTTTCATACCGTGCTTCTCAAGGCGAGCCATAACCAGGTCTTCCATCGCCTCTCCGGCGCCATCCATGCCGCCCTGAAATTCGCGCTTCACGCGTCGAACCTCGCCATGCCGGATCACCGGGAAGCGATTGCCCTTCATGGCAAGGTCGTGGAGGCCCTGCGCTTGCGCGACGCGACAGAGGCGCGCGATTGCGTCAACCGAATTCTCGACCTCGCCAAACGCGACCTCACCGCGGCCGGCAGGACGAAATAACCGAACTCAGAAAATATCGGTGGCTGCGCTCGCCGATGGGAACACGAAGCGAAACGAAAGCACGATTTCCATGAAGATCACCAAACTGACCACCTATATCGTCCCGCCGCGCTGGCTGTTTCTGAAGATCGAAACCGATGAGGGCATCGTCGGCTGGGGCGAACCGGTTGTCGAAGGCCGCGCACTGACCGTCGAGGCCGCCGTCCACGAACTCGCCGATTACCTTGTCGGCAAGGATCCCTTCCTGATCGAAGACCACTGGACAGTCATGTATCGCGGCGGCTTCTATCGCGGCGGCGCTATCCACATGTCGGCGATATCAGGCATCGACCAGGCGCTCTGGGACATCAAGGGCAAGGCGCTCGGCCAGCCGATCCACTCGCTGCTCGGCGGCCAGGTGCGCGACCGCATCAAGGTCTACTCCTGGATCGGCGGCGACCGCCCCTCCGACGTCGCCCGCAAYGCCAAGGACGTTGTGGCYCGYGGCTTCAAGGCGATCAAGCTCAACGGCTGCGAGGAAATGCAGATCGTCGATACCAACGAGAAGATCGACAAGGCGGTCGAGACCATCGCCACCATCCGCGAGGCGATCGGCCCGCATGTCGGCATCGGCGTCGATTTCCACGGCCGYGTSCACAAGCCGATGGCCAAGGTGCTCGCCAAGGAGCTCGAGCCCTACAAGCTGATGTTCATCGAGGAACCTGTTCTCTCCGAGCACCGCGAGACGCTGAAGGAAATCGCCAACCATTGCTCGACGCCGATCGCGCTCGGCGAAAGGCTCTACTCGCGCTGGGACTTCAAGTCGGTTCTCTCGGACGGCTATGTCGATATCATCCAGCCGGACCTGTCGCATGCCGGCGGCATCACCGAATGCCGCAAGATCGCCGCGATGGCCGAAGCCTATGACGTCGCAGTCGCGCCGCATTGCCCGCTCGGTCCGATCGCGCTTGCCGCCTGCCTGCAGGTCGACGCCGTCTCCTACAATGCCTTCATTCAGGAACAGAGCCTCGGCATCCACTATAACAAGGGCAACGACATCCTCGACTACATCTCCAACAAGGAAGTCTTCCAGTATGCCGACGGTTTCGTCTCCATTCCGCAAGGCCCCGGCCTCGGTGTCGAAGTGGACGAAGCCTATGTCATCGAGCGCGCCAAGGAAGGCCATCGCTGGCGCAACCCGATCTGGCGCCACGAAGACGGCAGCTTCGCCGAATGGTAATCAGAAGGGCCGCGAAAGCGGTCCTTTTTCATTCGCCATGTCGGATATCAGGCGCTTCACCCGTCATAGTGGAACTCAAAGAGGAGATTTCACAATGGCCAGAGCAATCGCAATCATCATTGCCCGCATCATCTTCAGCTTCATCTTTTTCATGGCTGCCGGCTTCAAGTTCGCCGATATCGGCGCGACCGCCGGCTACATCACGTCGGCCGGTTTTCCGATGGCGACATTCCTCGCCTGGGTCGCCGCCTTCTTCGAGATCGCGCTGGCGCTCGCGTTCATATCAGGCGCCTTCTTCAGCGAGGCCAGCCTGCTTGCCGGCATCTACGTGATCTTCCTCGCCTTTTCCTTCCATGGCCCGTCCCTCTGGCAGCAGAACCAGGCCGAATTCGGCTTTTTCGTCGATCACTTCTCTTTTCTGGCCGGCTTGCTCTTCGCCGCCGTTCACGGACCGGAAAAGTGGGCGCTGCGCCACAGCCTCCTGAAATAGCCTCCTCGCACGATCGCGCCGGAACCAAGAGCCGCCCTGTTCATTGCCCTTACCGGCAGAGGCAAAAGGAGCGGCTCATGGAGTTGCAGGGAAAGATCGCATTGGTGACCGGCGCAGGCTCCGGCATCGGCAAGGCAACTGCATTGAAGCTCGCCGCTGAGGGCGCAAAGGTCGCGGTGCTGAGCCGCACCGAAAGCGAGGTATTGCAGACCTGCAAGGAGATTGTCGCGGCCGGCGGCCAGTCGATCGAGTTGACTGCTGATACGAGCGACGAAGGACAGATGCGCATCGCGATCGACAAGATGATCGAGACCTTTGGCGGTATCGACATCGTCGTCGCCAATGCCGGCATCAACGGCGTCTGGGCGCCGATCGACGATCTCAAACCCGACGAATGGGATCAGACGATGGCTGTGAACCTTCGCGGCACCTATCTGACCCTGCATCTCACCGTGCCCTATCTGAAGATGAACGGTGGCGCGATCGTCGTCGTTTCCTCCATCAACGGCACCCGCACCTTCACCACACCCGGCGCCACGGCCTATACGGCCACCAAGGCTGGTCAGGTCGCCATGGTCCAGCAACTGGCGCTGGAACTCGGCAAACACGGCATCCGCGTCAACGCCGTCTGCCCGGCGCGATCGAAACCAGCATTTCCGCCAACACCACCACGCGCCACCGCGAGGAAACCGAAGTACCGGTCATCTGGCCGGAGGGCGAAATCCCCATCACCGGCGGCAAGGCCGGGTCGAGCGACGATGTCGCCGAAACGATCCTCTTCCTCTCCTCCGAACGCGCCCGGCATATTACCGGCACGCCCGTCTGGATCGACGGCGGACAGGGATTGCTGCGTTAGGGCTGTTCCTGCGGGGTGCGACTATTGCCTTGGCTCGAAAGGATCATCGGCAGAGGCATAGGATGCATAAACTGCATAGGGTTATTTATAGCTACGTAGGAAAGTATCAGTCATGTCTATCAAGATATGACATTCTCTATAGAACGTAGGGAAATGCCCCTGCATATCCTGCGCCCTATGCAGGCCCCGAAGACCTGATAAATCTCGCTGAACCTCGAAGCGTTCCGCGCGAAAATACCAAGCGATTTGCAGTTGCATCAAGATAAATCGGCCTTGCTGATCAGCCGTTCAGCCGCCCGCTCTCCAGCGTGTAAAGCAACTGCGGGCGCTTGACGCCGCGTAGCGCGTAGCGGCCGATACAGGCGAGAACGTTGCGCTCCGCCTCGGGGATCGCCGCTTCGAAATCCGACGACATCAGCACGTTGAGATCGACCGAACGGCAGATCGAGGCGATGCGGCTCACCTCATTGACGGCCGGCCCGATGACCGTGAAATCAAGCCGGTCCTGACTGCCGATATTACCGTAGAAGACATCGCCGATATGCAGGCCGATATAGACATCGGTCGTCGGCCGCCGGTCCACCTCGCGCGCGGCGTTCAGCACCGCGAGCTTCTGCCGCAGCAGACGCTCAGCCTGCAGGGCCGCAGAACAACATTCTGCCGGCTCCTCGCCTTTGAAGATAGCGAGCACGCCGTCGCCAATCAGCTTCAACACATTGCCGCCAGCCTCATGGATCGCAGTAATCACCACTTCGCTATATTCGTTGAGAAGCGGGATGATCTCTTCCGGCGCCGAATTATCAGATATCTTCGTGTAGTTCAGCAGATCCGAGAACCACAGTGCTGCCGAAATCCGCTCCGACTTTCCGCGTGAGATCTTGCCTTCCATGACCTGGCGCGCTGCATCCTCGCCGAGATAGACCTCGGCGATCGTGCGGGCAATGCGCGCAAGCGCCACGCATTTGATCGCCAGCCCGAGCACCGGCACCAGCTTGCGCAGAATGACAAGGTCCTGCTCAGAAAAGCCTTCCGGGTGTTTGGTCGAAAAGTGCGAGAAGAAGCAGTCCATCTCGCCGATCGTGCCGGCCTCGGCGAAGCGATGCGCCATGGCGACATAATCCGTATGGCCCGACGCATGGATCTGCTCCAGCATGATGAAATCGGTCGGGTCGCCGAAGCCGATCCTGCGT
>NZ_JBFUBG010000106.1:0-20258 GCF_056405875.1 Rhizobium sp. P1_E6
GTGGGCGGCCTTCACGGTCGAGTTCGGCGGCGCGGCTGGAAAGATCGGCCGAGATTTCCTCGGCGCGGRCAAAGAGGTCCTCTCGCGTCGTGCTGCGATTGGTCGCGAAGACGACATTGGACTGGCTCATGAATCGAAACTCCGGTTTTTAGAAATAGGCCCGGCGGGGGCCGCACAACCCCCGCCGGAAGATCGAGGCAGGCAGCCTAGAAAAGCTTGTCCGGGATCCAGCTCGCGGTAGCCGCGTCGCTTGTGCTGAAGGCCGGGATCTTCTGCGCCAGGTCCTCGATCGTCTTGACGCCGGCCGCACGCAGGCTTTCCTGCGTCAAGAGCGTCGGCTTGACGGTAATCTGGTGGGGAATCTCCTGCCCGGCGATCTGCAGCGCCGCGGCGCGGACGGAGACAGCGCCGACAACGGCCGGATTGGTCGCGACGGTCGCAACCCAGGGGCTGCCCTCCTCGGTGATCTCCTGGATGTCGGCGGTCGACACGTCGGCCGAATAGATCTTCAGCTTGCTTGCGATGCCGAGATCGTTGGCGGCGAGCTTCACGCCGCGCGCAAACTCGTCATAGGGCGCGAAGACGACGGTAATGTCGGGATTGGCGGTCAGTGCCGCCTTGGCCTGGTCGGCGGTCGAGGTGGCCGTGGTGTCGCTGACATTGCCGAAGCGGGCCTTTTCGACCACGCCGGAATTCTCCGACTTGAACTTATCCCAGACCTCGTTGCGGCGGTCGAGCGGCGCGAAGCCGGCGACGTAGACATAGCCGGCATTGAAGCTCTTGCCGTTGTCCTTCACCACCTGCTCAAGCCCGAGCTGAGCGAGTTCGTGGTCACTCTGCTCCACCTGCGGCACCTTGGGATTGTTGAGATTGACATCGAAGGCGACGACCTTGATGCCCTTGTCCAGTGCCTGCTGGACAACATCGCCGAGCGATTCCGGCAGTCCATGGTCAACGACGATGCCGGCGACGCCGAGATTGATCGCCTGCAGGATCTGCTCACGCTGCTCGGCGGCATCCTGCCGGCCCGGGAAGACGCGCAGGTCAATGTCGAGCGCCTTGGCCTGGGCTTCAGCGCCAGCCTGATAGGCCTGGAAGAAGTCACCGGCAGAGATATAGCTGATCAGCGCCACCTTCACGCCGCCCCTGTCGAAGGGAGCGGGAGCGCCGTTGAGGCCAGCGGCAAGGGAGGGCTGGGCAAAAAGGAAAGTGATTGCGGCTGCAGAGAGCGTAAGCCGTGCGAGGGATTTCATCGTCGCGGTCCTTCTGGTCAATCGTGGGCGTCGTCTGACAGGCAGGCAGCTCCCCCGCGACGCATGAAATTATTAGATATAATCTCTATGTTTTTAGTAGATTTAATGATCCGATTTTCGCGGTTTCCGGAGATTCTTTGTTCCCGACACCCCGCACGAGTGACAAAGCGTGCCTGGAGGTTCAGGCGCCTTGCAGGCCAATATCGCGGCTTGAAAGCAGACTTGGATTTGCGCGATGCCACTCCTTCACGTCGAAAATATCACCCGCAGTTTCGGGTCGACGCGCGCCCTTGCGGGCGCCCATTTCTCCATTGACCGCGGCGAGATCGTCGCGCTGATGGGCGCCAATGGCGCGGGCAAATCGACGCTGGTCAAGATATTGTCGGGCGTGCTCGCAGCCGATGGCGGCACGATCAGCCTGAGCGACCGGCCCTTCTCTCCGAGGACCCCGTCCGAAGCGGCCAAGGCCGGCGTGGTGACCGTGCACCAGTCGACCGACCTTGTCGGCGCGGCAGGTCTGACGGTGGCCGACGCCCTGCTTCTGCATCGCTTCGCCGAGCGCGGCACACCGTTTTTCGTCTCGCGCGCAAGCGTGCGCCGCCAAGCCCGCGCGATGCTCGATGCCGTCGGTTTCTCGCTGCCGCTCGACAGGGATTTCGGCGATCTGACCGCCGCCGACCGGCAGCTCGTGGCAATCGCCAGGGCGCTCGCCAACAAGGCCGACCTGCTGATCCTCGACGAACCGACCGCAAGCCTTTCGGCAGACGAGAGCCGGCGCCTCTTCGACATCCTGCTCAGTCTGCGTGCACAGGGTCTTGCGATCCTCTACATCTCGCACCGGACTGCCGATCTCGAAGCGATCGCCGACCGGGCACTCGTCATGCGTGGCGGTCGCGTCGTCGGCAGCTTTACCCGCCCCATCGATTTTTCCAGTGCCATCGAGACGATGATCGGCCGCCGGCTGGAAGCGGCACGGCCGGACGCGCGCCCGGCGACCGGTCCGGCCGTTCTCGAAATGCATGATATCCGCCTTCTTCCGGCAAGCACGCCCTTCGATCTGACCCTGCACGAGGGCGAGGTCGTCGCGATCACCGGCGTGCTCGGCGCCGGCAAGAGCCGCCTGCTGTCTGCGATCTTCGGCGCAAGAGGATTCGCCGGCGGCGAGATGCGGCTCGATGGCAGGTCCTATCGGCCGAAATCGCCTGGCGACGCCATTGCGGCCGGTGTGGCAATGGCCGCGGAAGACCGTCACCGTGCCTCGCTCATGCCTGCCGCCTGGCCCGGCAATTCGCTCGCCGCAACCATCAGCCTGCCGCATCTCTCCAAATGGTATCCGCACGGCCTCCTTCTCGGGGGGCGCGAGCGGCGCGAGGCCGAGAAGGCGATTTCCCGCCTTGGCATCAAAGCCGCCGGTCCGCTGGCCTCCATCTGGACACTCTCGGGGGGCAACCAGCAGAAGACGGTGATCGCCCGCTGGGAGGCGGAGCCCAGCCGCCTGTTGCTGCTCGACGAACCATTCCAGGGCGTCGATGTCGGCGCCCGCCACGATATCATCCAGGCGATCCGCGCGCGCACCGACCGCGCAACCCTGATCGCCACATCCGATCCCGAAGAGGCCTATGAGGTCGCTGACCGCATCCTGACCATCGACCGCCACACGCTGCGGCCGGTCGTCATAAATGCCGCCTCTTCTTCAGCCATACAGGGACTTTCCGCATGACGACCATCAACGACGAAGCGCTTCCAAAGGCTGTTACAGCGCCGGAAAGCCGCAACCCGGCCAGTCGTCTCCTGGCGCTCGGCAGCGTTCTGCGCGCCGGCGCAGTCTTCATCCTGCTCGGGCTGATGGTGATCGGCTTCACCTATGCCGAACCGGCCTTCATCAATATCGGCAACCTGATGAGCATCCTGCAGGCCGTGTCGGTCGTCGCCATCCTCGGCGCCGGTGTCACGGTAACGCTGGCCGTCGGCGGATTCGACCTCTCGATCGGCGCGGTTGCTGCCTCCAGCGTCATGGCCGCAAGCTACGCGATGATCGTCTGGCATCTGAATGCCTTCGCTACCGTGCCGCTGGTGCTCGCCTTCGGTGCCGCGATCGGGCTCGTCAACGCCTTCCTCATCGTGCGTCTGCGTGTGCCCGATCTGCTTGCGACGCTTGCCATGATGTTCCTGCTGTCAGGCCTGCAACTCATTCCGACGGCCGGTCGTTCGATTTCGGCCGGCCTCGTGTTGCCCGATGGCTCCAAGGCGACTGGCGCCTATGATCCGGCCTTTCTGCTGATCGGCCGCTACAGCCTGTTCGGCACCCTGCCCGTTTCCGTCGTGCTGATGGCGGTCGTTGCAATCGTTCTCTTCGTGCTGACCGAGCGCACGCGCATCGGCCGGCTGCTCTTTGCCACCGGCGGCAACGAGGTGGCGACGCGGCTTGCCGGGGCATCGACGACGCGGCTGAAGACGCTCGCCTATGTCATCTCGGGAACGCTGGCAGCGCTTGGCGGCATCGTGATTGCCGCTCGCGTCGGTCGCGGCGATGTCTCCTCCGGCGGCTCGCTGTTGATGGACTCGGTCGCCGCCGCGTTGATCGGCTTTGCCGTTCTCAACCTTCGCCGTCCGAACGTCCTCGGCACCATTGCCGGCGCCGTCTTCGTCGGCGTCCTGCTCAATGGCCTGACCATGATGAACGCCCCCTACTACACCCAGGATTTCGTCAAGGGCGCCGTGCTTGTCGGAGCCTTGGCTCTGACCTACGGCCTCGGCCGCAACACCGATCGCTGACAGCAGGATCCGGCCTCAGAAAATTTCCTGCGACCGCATGCATTTGGAATAACGTACCTCTTATGCGCCTAAAATCTATATAATTTACAGACTATCAAATTGAGAGGGTATCGTTATGAATGAAGGACTTGGAGGCGGCTTCGGACGCCGCGAAATCTTGAAGCTTGYAGCAGTTGCCGGAGCGACATTTGCAGGCGCGAGCATGCTGACTGCGCCCGCAGCAAGGGCCGAAGACGAGGGCCTTTCGCTGAAGGGCAAGCGCGTCGCCATCAGCGCCACCGGCACCGACCACTATTTCGATCTTCAGGTCTACAACGCCCAGATCGAAGAGGTGAAGCGGCTCGGCGGTGAGCCGATCGCCGTCGATGCCGGCCGCAACGACGGCAAGCTGATCGCACAGCTTCAGACGCTTGTCGCCCAGAAGCCTGACGCAATCGTCCAGATCCTCGGCACGCTCAGCGTCATCGATCCCTGGCTGAAGAAGGCGCGCGATGCCGGCATTCCGGTATTGACGGTCGATGTCGGCTCGACCAACTCGATCAACAACACGACGTCGGACAATTGGGGCATCGGCAAGGACCTCGCCCTGCAGCTCGTCTCCGATATCGGCGGCGAGGGCAATATCGTCGTCTTCAACGGCTTCTATGGCGTGACACCTTGCGCGATCCGTTACGATCAGCTCGTCAACGTCATCAAGTATTTCCCGAAAGTGAAAATCATCCAGCCGGAACTGCGGGACGTCATCCCCAATACGGTCCAGGACGCCTTCACCCAGATCACTGCGATCCTCAACAAATATCCCGACAAGGGCTCGATTAAGGCCGTCTGGTCGGCCTGGGATATCCCGCAGCTCGGCGCGACGCAGGCGATCGCTGCCGCCGGCCGCAACGAGATCCGTACCTATGGCGTCGACGGCAGCCCGGAGGTTCTCCAGCTCGTCGCCGATAAGAATTCTCCGGCCGGCGCCGATGCCGCCCAACAGCCGGCAGAGATCGGTCGTGTCGCGGTTCGCAACGTTGCCAAGCTGCTCGCCGGTCAGACGCTGCCGCGCGAAACCTATGTTCCGGCGCTGCTCGCCAACAAGGAAAACGTATCCGAGATCATCAAGAAGCTCGGCATCGGTTGATATCAAGGCGGACCTTGCGGCTGATGCCGCAGGGTCCCTCCTCCTGGAAAGCTGCATCATGACTGCATCCGTCCCGACGCAACCGGCCGAGAATGACGATGTCATCATTCGCTTCGACCACGTCGTAAAGCGTTTTGGCGGTGCGCAGGCGCTTGCCGGCGCATCCGTCGCCATCCGTCGTGGCACCGTCCACGGCCTCGTCGGGCAAAACGGCGCCGGCAAGTCGACGCTGATCAAGCTCTTGGCCGGGCTGCATAAGCCGGATGAGGGCAGGATCGAAATCGAGAACAAAGTCCACGACCGGCTGACGCCGCACCTCTGCGAAGAGCTCGGCATCCATTTCATCCATCAGGACCGGTTGCTGGTTCCGACATTCACCGTCGGCGAAGCGCTCTTTCTCGGACGTGAGACCCGGCTTGCGGGAACCCCGTTTATCGACCGTCGGGCCATGCAGAAGCGCGCCAGCGAGCTTCTCGCCAATTATTTCGGTGTGGACCTGTCGAAAAATGCCCTGATCAGCGAACTTTCGACCGCCGAACGACAGATCGTCCAGATCACCCGGGCGCTGCTGCATCAGCCGAAGGTGCTGGTGTTCGACGAGCCAACCGCGGCCCTGGTACGGCGCGAAGCCGAAATCCTCTTCCGGCTGATCCGCCGTCTGCGCGACGAAGGCGTGACCATCATCTATATCTCGCACTACCTCAACGAGATCGAGGAACTGTGCGACCACGTCACCGTGCTGCGCAACGGCCTGGATGTCGCCTCTCTTCCGATCGGCGAGACCTCTGCTAAGGCGATCGCCAGCCTGATGATCGAGCGCGACATTGCCGAGATGTTTCCCAAGCGCCAGGTGGAGCTCGGCGAAGACATCCTGAAGGTCAAAGCGCTTTCGTCTCCAAACCGTTTCGACGATATCAGTTTCACTTTGCGCCGCGGCGAGGTGCTGGGCATTACCGGCCTTCTCGGCTCAGGTGCCAAGGATCTCATCCGCACGCTGTTCGGGCTGGAACAGGCCGCCAGTGGCGAGATCGAAATCGAAGGAAGACTGGCACAACCACGTAGCCCCGCGAAAGCTGTCGACCGCAGGGTCGCGCTGGTGCCCGAGGATCGCCGAGGTCACGGCGTCGGTCTTGATCTGAGCCTGTCTGAAAATATCACGCTGCCGAGCCTCGCCCGCTACACGCGCTTCGGTTTCCTCAACCTCAAGCGCGAGCGTTCCGATACCAGCGACCTCATCAAGCGACTGCAGATCAAGACGGCAGGCCGCGATGCTCTGGTTCGCACGCTCTCCGGGGGCAACCAGCAAAAGGTTGCCATCGCCAAATGGCTGAGTCGTCAGTCGGAAATCTATCTGCTGGACGAGCCGACGGTCGGCGTCGATATCGGCTCCAAGGTTGAGATCTATTCGCTGATCGGCGAGCTCGCAGCGCGCGGCGCCGGCATCATTGTCCTCTCCTCCGACCTGCCGGAGCTCGTGGGCATCACCGATCGCATCCTGGTGTTCTTCCGCGGGCAGCTGATCCGCGAGCTCGATTCCGCCAAGACCACAACGGATGAAGTGCTGTCGGTCTCGACTGGCGCTTCGGAAGGATTACGCCATGTCGGCTGACGTTCAGTTTTCCTCCCTGCCCGTCGCCTCATCCGACCACCCGCCGCAGGCGAAAGGCAAAGCGGCCGTCGCGGTTCTCCGCTTCGGCTCGCTGTTCGCCTTTGCCGCGATCCTCGTGGTCTTCTCGCTGACAGCGCCTTATTTTCTGTCCGTCGGCAATATCGGCAACGTGCTCGGCCAATCCGCCATTTCAGGCGTTCTGGCGATCGGCCTGACGGTCGTGTTGATCGCCGGCGGTTCAAATGTCGTCACCGGTGGCATCGATCTGTCATTAGCGGCGAATATGGGCTTGAGCGCCGCCGTCTACGCCTCGCTGATCCAGCTCGGCTACGGCGATCCCATGGCAGTCACAGCTGCCTTGCTGACCGGGCTTGCGATCGGCGCGATCAATGCGGCCGCCGTCGTCCTGGCGGGCATTGTGCCGCTGCTTGCAACGCTCGCCGTCATGAACGTCGTTGCCGGCCTCGAACTGGTGCTCACGCAGAATACCGTCGTTCCCGCTTCCACCGATTTCCTGACGGCAATCTCGGCGTCCGACAGCTTCGGTATCCCGATCCTTGCCTATGTCCTGATCGGCTTTACGGCAATCGCAACCGCAATCGTGCAATATACGCCTGTCGGGTTGAGGCTCTATGCCGTCGGCGAGTTTCCGGACGCCGCGCGCGCTGCGGGCCTGCCGCTCAAGCGGCTGCTTTCGGGCGCTTTCGTTGCCAGCGGTCTCTGCGGCGGTTTTGCCGGCATACTCTCGGTTTCCTATCTCAGCGGCAGTACGACGGGTTCAGGCGAGGCGCTGCTGCCTGTCGTCGTCATCGCGTTGCTTGGCTCGGTCTTCTCCCGTCGCCTGGTGCCGACCGTTCCGGGAACGCTGATATCGGCGCTGTTCGTCGGTTTCCTGACCAACGGCTTCCAGCTCCTGAACCTGCCGAGCACGCTCGTCAGTGGCGTGCAAGGCCTTCTCATCCTGATCGTCGTGTCGGCCACGACACTGCTGCGCAAACAGGAGATCTGACATGTCTGTTCCGACTTTTGCCGGACGCTCGGCCGCCGGCTTTGCACGATATGGGCTGATCGTGGCGCTTGTCGCGGTTTTCTCCGTCTTCTCGATCCTGGCGCCCACTTTCCTGACACCCGGCAATCTGCAGAGCATTCTCGTGAATAACTTCACGCTGCTCGCCATCATCTCGATTGCGATGACCTTTGCCGTATCGGCCGGCGGCATCGACCTTTCCGTGGGTACCGCGGTCGATTTTGCAAGCTTCGCCTTCGTCTCCCTCGTCCTGGCAGGCCAACCGGTACCGCTGGCCCTGCTGGCCGGTCTCGCCGCAGGCGCGCTTGTCGGCGCCTTCAACGCCATTCTTGTGTCTGCGATCGGCGTCGCACCCTTTCTGGCGACGCTTGGCACATTGTTCATCGGGCGCAGTATCCAGCAGTTGCTGACCAATGGCGGCAATCCCGTCTATCTGCCGCMCTCGGGCATTCCACCCGCCTTCCGCTTCCTCGGGCACGGAACGATCGCGAATGTACCGGTGCCGCTCATCATTGCTGCCGTCATCATCGCAGGTGCTTCGGCTGCTTTTGCCTGGACGCGTTTTGGACGCGTGGTGCTTTCGATCGGCATCCAGCCGAGCGTGGTCCGCTACTCCGGCATCGGGCTTGGTGCTCACGTCGCGGCAACCTTCATTCTCGCCGGAACCATCGCCGCCGTTGCCGGCCTGATCCTGACGGCGACGGTGACGGTTTACATCCCCTCCTCCGGCAATGCGTTTCTGCTGAACGCAATCGGCGCGACCTTCATCGGCACCACCCTCTCGCCACTCGGTCGGCCCAACATCCTTGGTACCGTGCTCGGTGTCCTGCTCCTCAGCATCGTTGCCAACGGCCTCTTGCTGACAGGCCTGAACTTCTACTGGCAGCAGGTCGGCACCGGCAGCCTCATCTTCGCCGTGCTCGCCTTCAGCTTCATCAACAGGAAAACCGTCGGCGCATAACCGCACCCGCCGACAGATGTAGGAATTTTGACATGACCCGTGAAATCAGGCTCAACGCCTTTGACATGAATTGCGTCGGACACCAGTCGCCGGGGCTGTGGCGGCATCCGCGCGACAAGTCCTGGACCTACAAAGACCTGGACTATTGGGTGCATCTGGCAAAGACGCTGGAGCGCGGCAAGTTCGACGGCCTGTTCATCGCCGATGTGCTCGGCGTCTATGACGTCATGAACGGCAATGTCGATGCAGCACTGCGCCATTCGGCGCAGGTGCCGGTCAACGATCCGCTACAGCTGATCCCGACCATGGCCTATGAGACCAAGCATCTCGGCTTCGGCCTGACGGCCTCGCTCTCCTTCGAACATCCCTATACATTCGCCCGGCGGATCTCGACGCTCGACCACCTGACCAAGGGCCGCGTCGGCTGGAACATCGTCACCTCCTATCTCAACAGCGGCGCGCTCAACATCGGCCAGCCGGCACAGACCAACCATGACGACCGCTACGATCTCGCCGATGAATATCTCGAGGTCTGCTACAAGCTCTGGGAAGGAAGCTGGGAGGATGGCGCAGTCGTCCGAGACCGCGAAACGGGCATCTTCACCCATCCGGAAAAGGTCCATCCGATTAACCATGCTGGCAAATACTTCACGGTTCCCGGCATTCATCTGAGCGAACCCTCGCCGCAGCGCACACCTGTACTCTACCAGGCCGGCGCTTCGAGCCGCGGCAAGGATTTTGCCGGCGCACATGCCGAGTGCATTTTCGTGGCGGCGCCCTCGAAGGCGGTTCTGAAGCGCTACGTTGCCAATGTCCGCCAGGCTGCCGAACGGATCGGGCGCAACCCGCGGGAAATCCTCGCCTTCAACCTCCAGACCGTCGTCCTCGGCGAGACGGATGCAGAGGCGCAGCGCAAGTTCAACGAATATCGCGAGTACGCCTCTTTCGAAGGCGCGCTGACGCTGATTTCCGGATGGACCGGTATCGACTTCGGCCAGTTCGGGCCGGACGAGGTGCTGCGCCACCGCTATACGAATGCCGTACAATCGGCCGTCGAGACCTTCACGACCATCGATCCGAGCAAGGAATGGACGGTGCGCGAGATGGCGGACTGGGTGGGCGTCGGCGGCTTTGGCCCGGTCTTCGTCGGCTCTCCCTCCACGGTTGCCGACCTTATGCAGGAATGGGTCGAGGATACCGATGTCGACGGCTTCAACCTTGCCTATGCCGTGACACCGGAGAGCTTCGAGGATACCGTCGATCTGCTCGTACCGGAATTGCAGAAGCGCGGCGTCTACAAGACCGAATACCGGCAGGGCACATTGCGCGAAAAGCTTGGCGGCCAGGGGCCGAGGCTGGTTGCACCGCACCCGGGAGCGGCCTATCGCAACCTCGGAACGGAAGCGCTGCGGCTCGCTGTCGGCGGTCGCTGAAAATAATGGCTGGGTGACAAAAAATATCTCGCCCGGCCAGCCTATTCGAATTTAATTTCTGTCACACTTATCGTTTCAGTTCGAATATAGCCTATTGAATTTTTAGGGATCAGGAGGGGGCATGACTATTGCAGATATCTCGCGGCGGAGCCTGCTGAAGGGCACCGCAGTGCTGCTCGGCTCGACAGCGCTTTCGCGTATTGCTCTGGCGCAGGACGTGCCGGCCGGCGGACGCCTGATCGTCGCCGCCGACTCCGAGCCGAAGAACCTCAACCCCGCCATCGTCGCCTCGAACGGCGTCTTCTTCGTTGCAAGCAAGGTGATCGAACCGCTGGCAGAAGCCTCCTTCGAAGGTGCGGACGGTCTTTCGCCGCGGCTCGCCACGTCCTGGGAGGGCTCGCCTGACGGGCGCTCCGTGACTTTCAAGCTGCGAGAAAACGCGACCTGGCATGACGGCAAGCCGTTCACATCAGCCGACGTCGCCTTCTCGGCACTCAACGTCTGGAAGCCGCTTCAGAATCTCGGCCGCCTGGTCTTCGCCAATCTGGAGGCGGTCGACACGCCCGACGACCACACGGCGATCTTCCGCTTCTCAAAGCCGACGCCCTTCCAGCTTATCCGCAATGCACTGCCGGCCGTCACCAGCGTCGTCGCCAAGCATATTTTCGAAGGCAGCGACATCGCCAAGAACCCGGCCAACAATACGCTTGTCGGCACTGGCCCCTTCAAGTTCGCCGAGTACAAGCCGGGCGAATATTACCGGCTGACGCGCAACGAGAACTATTGGCAGAAGGGCGAGCCGAAGCTCAACGAAATCGTCTACCGCGTGCTGCCCGACCGTGAATCGGCTGGAGCCGCGCTTGAAGCCGAGGAAATCCACCTCGCCGCCTTCTCCGCCGTGCCGCTCGCCGATCTCGACCGGATCTCCAAGGTTGACGGCATCAAGGTGATCTCCAAGGGCTATGAGGCACTGACCTATCAGCTCGTCATCGAGATCAACCATCGCCGCAAGGAACTCTCCGATCTCAGAGTCCGCCAAGCGATTGCCCATGCGATCGACAAGAAATTCGTCGTCGACACGATCTTCCTCGGCTATGCGACGGAATCGACCGGTCCAGTTCCGAAGAATTCCAAGGAGTTCTACACCGCCGATGTCGCCAACTATAATTTCGACGTTCAGGCGGCGAACGACCTCCTTGATCAGGGAGGCTACACCAAAGGGCCTGACGGCAAACGTTTCCAGCTCAAGCTCCGCCCGGCGCCCTATTTCAACGAGACACGCCAGTTCGGCGATTATCTGCGTCAGGCGCTTGCTGCTGTCGGCATCGACGCGGTGATCGTCAACGCCGATGCAGCGGCCCACCAGAAGGCAGTTTACACCGATCACGACTTCGACATCGCTGTTGGCCCGCCGGTCTTCCGCGGCGATCCGGCCATTTCCACAACGATCCTTGTGCAGTCCGGAACGCCTGACGGCGTGCCCTTCTCCAACCAGGGCGGCTATGTCAGCGCCGAACTCGACAAGATCATAGAGCAGGCCTCCGAAACCGTGGATACTGCGGCGCGTACCGACCTCTACTACAAGTTCCAGCAACTCGCGGTGGCGGAACTGCCGCTGATCAACGTTGCCGAATGGGGCTTCATCACGGTGGCGCGCGATACGGTATTGAACGTATCGAACAATCCGCGCTGGGTAGTTTCGAACTGGGGCGATACAGCGCTGCAATCATGATAGGGTCGAAGGCTGATTTCCTTCAGAGGCCTCGTCCGGCGTGAAACGTGCACTCAACCTCCTGAGACGCAGGGTCATCAGCAGCATTCCAGTGCTGCTGATCGTCGTGATCTTCAGCTTCTTCCTGCTTGAATCCGCTTCCGGCGATGCCGTTGATGCCTATCTCGGCTCGATCGGCGGCGGTGATGCGGCGCTGATCAAATCGTTGCGGGAAAGCTACGGGCTCGATCAATCGGTCTTCGCCCGCCTCTGGCTCTATCTTTCGTCGCTCGCCCGTCTCGACCTAGGCTGGTCTGTAGCCTTCAACCGGCCGGTACGCGACCTCATTGCCGAACGGCTGCCGAACACACTGCTCCTGATGGGAAGTGCCACGGGGCTTTCTTTCGGACTCGGCTCGGCGCTCGGCATCCTGGCCGGAGCAAGACCGGGCAGTCTGCGTGATCGCGCCCTGTCGATCGGTTCTCTGATCATTTATGCCATTCCAAGCTTCTGGCTGGGATTGGTGCTCAGCATCCTCTTTTCGGTCAAGCTGCGCTGGCTGCCGATCGCCGGTATCGAGACTATCGCCTCCGGCAAGGCCGGCCCTTCCCGTGCGCTTGATGTTGCAGAACATCTTGCCCTGCCAGTCGGGGCTCTAGCCTGCATCTATCTTGCGATTTTTCTGCGCGTCATGCGTTCAGGCATGGCAGAAGCCTGGAAGCTCGATTTCGTGTTGTTTGCCCGCGCAAAGGGACTGTCGCGCAGCCGCATCGTGCTTCGCCATGTGGCGCGCAATGCGCTGCTACCACTCGTCACCATGCTCGGGCTACAGTCTGCCGCCATGCTCGGCGGCAGCGTGGTGATCGAGAGCGTCTTTGCCATTCCAGGCTTCGGCAGGCTGGCGCAGGAGGCGGTCAACGGCCGTGATGCGCCGCTGCTGATGGGCATCATCGTCACCAGCGCCGTTCTGGTGATCTGCATCAATTTCATCGTCGATCTCGCCTATGCCGCCCTCGATCCGCGCATCGGCGCATCGGAGGGTCGGGCATGACACTGCTGCGCCGTCTCCTTCAGACTCCGGAAGGAGCGATCGGGTTTGCGATCCTGGCGGCCTTGCTGATTGCTGGTCTGCTGGCCCCGGTCATATCGCCAGGAGATCCGCTGCGGATTGCCGGCCGGGCGCTGCTTGCACCCTTCACCGACTCGAACCTGCCGCTTGGCACCGATAGGCTGGGGCGCGATGTGCTCGCCGGCCTGCTCTACGGCGCGCGGACTTCGCTGGCCGTAGGAATTGCCGCAGCCCTTTCCGCCATGGTGCTCGGGCTTTTCGTCGGCATGACTGCCGGCTTTGCCGGCGGTGTCATCGACGAGGCATTGATGCGCGTCGTCGATGCCTTCCAGATCGTTCCGGGCTTCCTGCTGGCGCTCGCTTTCGTCAGCATCATCGGCGTGTCGACACCGGTCGTCGTCTTTGCGATTGCACTCGGAACCTGGGCCGATCCCGCACGGCTGACGCGAGCGCAAGTGCTATCCATCCGCGAGCGGGATTATGTGGCTGCCGCACGCGTGATCGGCATGCATCCGGCCGAGATCGCCTTTAAGGAAATCCTGCCGAACGCCCTGCCGCCGGTTCTGGCCCTGTCTGCCACCATCGTGGCCGGCGCGATCCTGACCGAAGCCGCCCTCTCCTTTCTTGGTCTCGGTAATCCCAATCTCGCCACCTGGGGCTCGATGATTGCCGAAGGCCGCAGCGTATTGCGCTCGGCAGCCTATCTTTCGGTTCTGCCCGGTCTGGCGCTGGCCATCACCGTGCTCGGCGTTCATCTCTTCAGCGAGGGTTTGACCCGGGCGCTCGACACTGGCGGAGCCCGGTAATGATTGCTCCCTTCTGCAGTGTGAATGGACTTTCGGTCCGCTACGGCCAAGTGGTGGCGTTGAGTTCTGTCGATCTCGATATCGTAAAAGGCGAGAGGCTGGCGATCGTAGGCGAAAGCGGCTCCGGGAAAAGCACGCTTGCCCGTGCGCTTGCCGGGCTCCTGCCGAAACGGGTCAAAATCGAAGGCGAAATAACATGGCCGGCTCTCGGTCATGCTCCGCTCCCCGGCCGCGATTTCGGTTTCGTCTTTCAGGATCCCGGCACCAGTCTCAATCCGGTGCTGACCATTGGCGAGCAGGTTGCGGAAGCCGCACGACAGCACTTGAGGCTGGACTGGCGGCAGGCCTATGCCCGTGCTGAAGAGCTTCTGGAACGGGTGCGCATACCGCAGTCCGCAAGCGTCATGCGCGCTTTCCCGCACCAACTTTCAGGAGGCCAACGGCAGCGCGTGGTGATTGCCGCGGCAATCGCGGCCAAGCCCGCCTTGCTGATCGCCGATGAGGCGACCAGTGCGCTCGACGTGGTGGTCCAGGCAGAGATCGTCCGTCTTCTCGACGGGCTAGTGCGTGAGGAAGGCATGACGCTGCTTTTTATTACTCATGATATCGCGCTCGCCTCCGGCTTCGTCGACCGCGTCGCCGTCTTCCGCAATGGAGAATTGTTGGAAGCTGGTCCCGTTCGATCGGTGCTATCGTCGCCATCTCACAGCTATACCGCCGCCCTGATCTCCAGCCATCGCGATCTCTCCACACAGCCCCTGATTACCGAGGCAGTATCATGAATGGGCTTCTGACCGTAGCCGCATTGTCCAAGGCCTATTCCGGTTCCGGTCGCYAGGTAGCGGCGCTTGACGCAGTTTCTCTGGCAATCGCGGCCGGCGAAACCCTGGGCTTGGTCGGAGCTTCCGGCAGCGGAAAATCGACACTGGCGCGTGTCCTTCTACGCCTGTTGGAGCCTGATGCCGGCTCCATCCGGTTCGAAGGAGAGGATTGGCTCGCACTTCGCGGCGCCGACCTGCGACGCCGACGCGCACATATGCAGATGGTGTTTCAGGACCCACTCGCCGCCTTCAATCCGCTGGCATCGGTCGCCACGGTTCTCGACGATCCGCTAAGAATTCACGGCATTGCGGACAAGGCGCGGCGGCCGGGCGAAATCGCTGCCCTGCTCGAGCGCGTCGGTCTGCCCGCCGCCTTTGCCTCCCGCCCAGTCCGCACGCTGTCGGGCGGACAACGACAGCGCGTCGCCATTGCCCGCGCCATCTCGACGCGGCCCTCCCTACTGGTTCTGGACGAGGCCGTTTCCGCACTCGATGTGACCGTTCGYGGCCGCATCCTTGAATTGCTGGTCGAGCTACAGCGCGAGCGCGGCCTTGCCTATCTCTTCATATCCCATGACCTCGCGGTGGTGCGGGTGATCTCGCATCGCATCGCCGTCATGGACGCCGGCCGTATCGTCGAGGAAGGACCGGCGAGAGATGTCGTTACCGCCCCACGATCCGACGCGGCGCGCCAGCTCGTTGCAGCCGTGCCGCGCCTCGTGACCGAACCCGCTTGAAGGAGCTGCTCATGACCGAAGCCTGGAACCCGCTTTACGGCGCGCCGGTCTATCCGGCAGAACGTTACGCCACTCTTGCCCGCCGCATCGGCGTATTGCTGAAGACTGATAACGACGTGCTGCTGGTGCAGGCCGAGGCCGTGGTGGCGCTTGAAGCCGTCGCGACCAGCCTTGCAAAGCCCGGCCTTTCGGCGTTCAACATCGTAACCAGTCCGTATGGCGGCTGGTTCGGGCAGTGGCTGCGCCGCGGCGGCGCTACCGTCATCGACATCGTCGCCCGACCCGGCAGACCCATCGAGGTCGAAGCGATTACTGCGGCGCTGGATGCCAATCCCGGTGTCCGTGTGCTGGCGCTCGTTCACGCGGAATCGGCAAGCGGCATCCTCAATCCGCTGCCTGAAATCGCCGCGTTGGCGCGGGCACGAGGCATCGTAACGGTGGTCGATGCGGTAGCATCTGTCGGCGGTCACGCGCTCGATGTCGCCGGATCGGGCATCGATATTGCCGTGATCGGCCCGCAGAAGGCGCTTGGCGGACCTGCCGGCGTTTCCGCCCTGTCGGTCAGCCCGCGAGCCTGGGAGCTGATCCTGCGTGACGATGCGCCACGTGATTCCATCCTGTCGCTGGTCGATCTGAAGGCCTGGGTCGATGCCGGCGGCGGAGCGTTGCCGGGAACGCCGGCGCCACTGGAATTCTTTGCATTGGAGGCCTCGCTTGACCGGGTCGAGGCGGAGGGCATCGAGCAGATCGTCGCACGCCATGAGAGAGCCGCTTCGGCAAGTCGAGCAGGCCTTGCAGCGTTGGGCGCCAGCCTTTGGGTGCCAGCCGAACAGGCATCAAACCTTGTGACAACGGTCTCCGTGCCATCAGGAGTTGAATCCAGTTCTGTCATCGGTTTTTCGGCAGGGTTGGGTGTCGAATTGACGCCAGGTGTCGGAGCGGGCTCGTCCCACTTGATACGCTTCAACCATACAGGTCCACGGGCAACGTTCCAGACGGTGCTTGCAAATGTCGTGGCTTATGGCGCGGCGCTTCGGCGGGCTGGTTTCCCCGCTAATATCGCAGCCGCATCGGAAGCGGTGACGAAGACCTACAGCGGCTGATCGCTCAATACCAGGAGTTCGGAGTCGGCTGCCAGAAGAACAATTCCTCTTCACGCAGGCTATGCAGGCGGCTTTCGGAATCCTGTTCGGTCGCTCGGGCAGGCATTTCGAAGACCCTTTGCTCACGGCCCCAGAAAAGCTTCGCAAGGAAAGTTTTGAATGCCGCAAACATACGTCACCTCCGGGAAAACCAAGCGATGATTTTCGCACGGATCGCGCTGCCGGGAAATATTGTCTACAAAATTTGTATTCTAATTTATTCTGTTGCGCCGCACGCTGATACCACAGGAAGAATGGCGCACGCGAAAAAGGCTTTGCTCGGTGAAAAGAAGCCGCTGCCGGGATATCAGGCCTAATCTGCCACCGCCTCTTGAGAATCGAGCTGTTCCGATGCACGAAGAGCTGAAACCAACATGCTAAGGATCTCGGAATGACGGACGCAAGTGGGCTTCAGATAGAGTTCGAGGGCCATCAGACCCTGCTGAAATGGCATCGCCTGCGCCGGCGCATGACCGATCCGCTGTTTTCGGCGGAGGTGATGGCGGAAGGCTTCAAGGCCGGCGCCTCGATGGAGCTCGACCTGCGGGTGCGCGCTGATGGCGGTTTCGTCGTGCTGCATGATAGGCAGCTGGAAGGCGAGACGTCTGGGCACGGCATCATTGCCGAGAAGAGCCTTGCGGATCTGCGCAACCTGCGCATGAATGACGGCAATCGTCCGCTCCTCTACAGCGAAGATCTGGCAGCCATGCTGCAATCGGCCCATCCGGACGCGTTGCTGCAGTTCGACATGAAGGATGATTACGAGGTCATCGGCGAAAAGGGGATCGCCCATCTGGCCGAACACCTGCAGAAGATTTCCGCCTCCGTCATCGTTAGCGCCGGAAGTCTGGAGCTCATTCTGGCCGTCAAGGAGAAGCTGCCGCATCTGCGCCGCGGCATCGACCCCAGCGACAAGCTCGGCGACATATACAGGACCGAAGGATGGAAAGCGGTTGAAAAGGAACTGCTTGCCGATCTGCGCGGCCCGACGGAGCCGGAAACAATCTATCTCTACTGGCCGATGCTGCTCGATGCGGCAAAAGCAGGCCTCGATATGATCGCGCTTTGCCATAACGAGGGTAAGCTGGTCGATGCCTGGACCTTCACACTGAAAGATCCCAACGGTGGCTTCAGCGATACGGAGTGGACGAATTTCTCGGCACTGGTCGCTTTGAAGCCGGATCAGATCACCACGGACGAAGCCCTGGCGACCGAGCGGGCATGGCTGAAACGCATGGCAGGCTGATCAGCCCGCCAATCCCTCGAACTCGACGAGGAAAGCGAATTCTTCTGCCAATCCAGGCGAATAGGCGATGACAGGGCCGCCATGCTGCAGCAATCTGTCGACTGGTGGAATGGCAACTTTCGCGCCAGCCTCGGCAGCGATCAGCGCACCGGCAAGCATATCCCAGGCATTCAGATGCCGTTCGTAAAAGAGATCCGAAACTCCTTCCGCCACACGCACGAGATCGACTGCGGCTGCCCCCATGCGGCGATRATCCATGCCACGTTCGTAGAGCCGCTTGGAGAGTGCCGCATAGTCGTCAAAGCTCGTCTTGCGCGAATGACCGAGCACAACGATCGCATTGGCGGGATCGGTGGTCGGGGCGGCATGGATCGGCTGGCCCTCCTTGAAGGCGCCGCAGCCGCGGATGGCGGAAAAGACCTGGTCATTAGCCGCATCATAGACCACGCCGATATCCACCTTGCCATCGGCGACGAAGGCGATGGAAACACCCCAGTGGCGAAAACCACGGATGTAATTGGTCGTCCCGTCGATGGGATCGACGACCCAGGTGCCGGCCGAGCCTGACTCACCGCCGGTTTCCTCACCCATGAACGTATCCTCAGGGAAGCGCGCCAGCAGTCCCTCGCGGATCGCCTGCTCTGCCTGCCTGTCTGCGATGGTGACGAAATCCTGCAATCCCTTATTCTCGACGTTGAGCGCGCCCGGCTTTCCTTCACGCCTGAAGCGCGCAGCCTCGCGTCCAGCGTTGCGGGCCACGTCGATTGCGACCTCCGCCCGCGCGGTCAGAGCTGAGGCATCGAATGCGGAATTCATCAAGCAGTCCTTCTTTTGATCAGCGTCACGGGGGTAAATTCGACGCGGGCGGTCATATCCGGTTCAGCCATCCTGGACATCAGCAGATTGACCGTTTGTTCAGCCTGGAAATCGCACGGCTGGCGGATGGTCGTGAGGTCGTAGGCCGCCCAGCTTGCCTGAGGAATGTCATCATGGCCGATGATGCGGATCGGCGGCTGCTCCTCGCGGCCGTGCTCCCTCATCATCCGGTCGACCACGCCGCAAGCCATGTAGTCATTGGCGCAGAACAGGCCGTCGATGCCGAGCGAGGCAAGACCGGCGGCTGCGTCATAACCGTTCCGATAGTCGTTAACCTTCAGTTCCACCATTCGGGGCTCAAGACCGCGTTGACGGCAGGTCATCATGAAGGCTTCGCTACGTCGCCTTGCCGTATAGGATATGGCAGGCGCGGCCATGACCGCCGGCGCCTTGACGCCGCTTTCGATGAGATGCGAGGCGGCAAGATGCCCGGCCATGCGATCGTCGGAGATGATGCGATCGACGAAGGGAATATCATCGCCCTTGTTGATCAGCACAATCGGTACGCCTTCGGCGGCGCACTGCTCGCAGATCTCCGTCGGCGGTGCATCCGACGTTACGATGACGCCCGAGACGGCATAGTGCAGCAACTGGCCGATGACGGTCGAGGTGTCGGCCTCCTTTGAGGTCGGCAGCAGGATCGGACGAAAGTTGCGGGCGAGCAGGACACGAGCCAGATGCTCGATCTGCAGTGTACGGAACGGATTGTCGAGCCCGGCGGCGACAACGCCGACGAGATCGGAGCGCTTGTTGGTCAGGCTGCGGGCGAGATAGTTCACCCGATAGCCGAGATCCTTCGCCGCCTGATAGACCTTTTCGCGCGTCTTCGGCGAAACGCTGGCATCCGGCGTGAAGGCGCGCGAGACGGCGGCACGCGAGACGCCTGCCACACGCGCCACGTCGAAGGACGTGACCTTTCTCGGCCCCTTGTTATCCTTGTCTGCCATGTCTTTCACCCCCCAGCGGCCGGGCGCATCAGATCGGGCAGGTCCGTACAGATGCCAAGCACCGGAAGCTTCATGATGTCGGAAAGAATGGCCGGTCGCTCCTCATGCCACAGCACGATCTCACGGCCCTCGCCGAAAGCCCGCTGCATCAGCTCTTCGCTCACGAGATCCTGCGGCCGTTCGCCGGCCCGTTCCCAGCAGAGATGCAGGATATCGGCACCGGCCTCGTCGCCCGCCGCATGCGGATCGTGGCCGACGCGGATCAACACCGAGAGCGGATAGTCGCAACCGGCATCGCGAAGCTCGCGCACCTGTGCCGTATCGAAGGAGCCGAGGCAGGCGAAGCGCTGGTTCTTTTCGTTAAGGTGCTTCCAGCACAGAAGCCCCGTGCCCGGCGCCTTCAGTTCGATATAGAGGCCCGTATTGGTCCGCCGGCCTAGGGCTGCGACCGCCTCGAAAGTCGGAATATTGACGCCTTCGAGGGCAGCAAGTTCGGCGGCCCTCATCTCGGAAATGCGACTGTCGATGCCGAAGACACGCTCCAGATGGTCGTCGTGGGAGACCACGACCACGCCGTCCTTGGTGAGCTGTGTGTCGAGCTCCCACATTTCCGCACCAAGTTCGGCGGCGCGCTGAAAGGCTTCGAGCGTATTTTCCCGCTCATGACCGCTCGCGCCGCGATGGCCGACGCAGAAAGGCAGATATCCCTTGTTCAAGGG
>NZ_JBFUBG010000107.1:0-19351 GCF_056405875.1 Rhizobium sp. P1_E6
GCGGCGTTGAAATGTTCCGCAAGCTGCTCGATCAGGGCCAGGCCGGCGACAACATCGGCGCTCTGGTTCGCGGTGTGAACCGTGACGGCGTCGAGCGTGGCCAGATCCTGTGCAAGCCGGGCTCTGTCAAGCCGCACAAGAAGTTCAAGGCAGAAGCCTACATCCTGACGAAGGAAGAAGGCGGTCGTCATACGCCGTTCTTCACGAACTACCGTCCGCAGTTCTACTTCCGCACGACGGACGTTACGGGCATCGTGACGCTTCCGGAAGGCACGGAAATGGTCATGCCTGGCGACAACGTCACCGTTGACGTCGAGCTGATCGTTCCGATCGCGATGGAAGAAAAGCTTCGCTTCGCTATCCGCGAAGGCGGCCGTACCGTCGGTGCAGGCATCGTCGCTTCGATCGTCGAGTAATCGCGATATCTCAGATTAAGGAAGAACCCTGCTGGAAACAGCAGGGTTTTTTCGTTTCTGATGGGCGTCTGGCCGTCCATGAGATGTTGTAAAAATATCGTTAAAATTTCCAGACGCAGCACTTTATTCATCTCGCGTTCAGAAAGCGTTTTGCGATCCGGCTTTTATGGTCCAGACTCCTTCTTGTAGAAAGGAGAGCCAGCATGATTCAAAAGGCAACCTTCGTTGCGACGATATTCGCAATGTACGTTTTCACAATGTTTTTCATCGCTGCAATTCCGCAAGAGGTCGTTCAGGCGGCCGGCGTGCAGGTGGATGAGGTAAGCGTCGTCAAGTGATGACCTTGCAGGATCGCCGGAAAATTCGGCGGTGATTGGAAATGACAGCGCAGGTGCTTCCGGTTGGAAGCTCCTGGCCGAAGCGGGTTTGAACCTGCTTGCGTGACGCTCGCTTGCTCTTCGCGCGGAAGAGTTTATCTATGCCTCCGATTTCACGACGCGGAGGATATTTCATGAAAAAGCGCATTCTTTTCACCGGCGGTTCGGGCAAGGCGGGTCGCCATGCCGTGCCGTGGCTCGTCAATGCAGGCTACGAAGTCCACAATGTCGATCTCGTGCCGCTGGAGAGCCCCGGCGTCACCAATCTCATTGCCGACATCACCGATAGCGGCCAGATGTTCAATGTGCTTTCCATGCATCGCGATTTTCCTGATCTGGACGCAGGCAAGGGCGTGCAGTCCTTCGACGCCGTCGTCCATTTCGCTGCGGTGCCGCGCATCCTGATCAAACCCGACAACGAAACCTTCCGAATCAATACGATGGGCACCTACAATGTCATCGAGGCGGCGGTGAAGCTTGGTATCAGGAAGATCATTGTCGCCTCGAGCGAGACCACTTATGGCGTCTGCTTCGCGGAAGGCCATCGCGATTTCCATCAGTTCCCGCTGGAGGAAGACTATGATGTCAATCCGATGGATTCCTACGGCCTCTCCAAGGTCGTGAACGAGAAGACGGCACGCGCTTTCGCCGAGCGCTCCGGCTTCGACATCTATGCGTTGCGTATCGGTAACGTCATCGAGCCGCACGAATACGAGAAATTCCCGACCTACTTCGCCAATCCGGAGATGCGCAAGCGCATCGCCTGGAGCTATATCGACGCGCGCGATCTCGGCCAGATCGTCCATCTCTGCATCGAGAAGGATGGATTGGGTTTCCAGGTCTTCAATGCCGCCAACGATACCGTTTCGGCCAACACGCCGTCGAAAGAGCTCGCCAAACGCTTCTTCCCGAATGTGCCCTTCGCCCGCGATATCGGCGAATATGAAAGCCTGCTTTCCAACCGCAAGATTCGCGAAGTGCTCGGTTTCAAGGAAGAGCACGACTGGCGCAAATACGTGGGTGTGTGAGATTCCGGTTAATGGACATCGGTGCCGGGCGTGTCGCATACTGCGTCCGGCAGCGTAATGCCGCCAGTGCTGATCGCTTTTTCCGGTTGCTTTCGGAGAATGGTTCTGAAAATCGAAAATCGCTCTTGCATATCCCGAGCCGCCGTCTTAAAGGGAGCGCCATGCTTTTCACCGGCTCATGATCGTAAGGTCAACAGGCTGAATGCAAAGCGTAAAGGGGTATAGCTCAGTTGGTAGAGCGGCGGTCTCCAAAACCGCAGGTCGTAAGTTCGAGCCTTACTGCCCCTGCCATTTTCCTTGAACGGAGAGCGCGGACGTGAACGCAGCGTTCCGGCGAGGATTGCGCATATGGCAACAAATTTCGTTAAGCATCGGTTTCCCTCTTGTGTATTCGGGGATCGGTGTTTATTTAGGGTTCAACAGACACGCGGTGCGTGGGGCTGATAGTTTCAGCTTTACGCGCCGTAATTGCGTGGGCAGTCGATGGCATCCAAATCCAATCCATTCGCGTTTCTGCAGCAAGTTCGCGCGGAAACGTCCAAAGTTACCTGGCCGTCGCGCCGCGAGACGATGATCTCGACGGTCATGGTGCTGTTTATGGTTGTTTTTGCTGCGCTGTTTTTCTTTGCCGCTGACCAGCTGATTGGCTGGGCGCTGAGCTTCGTGCTCAATACCGGCAACTGATACGGGTGGAGATGAAAATGGCGGCACGTTGGTACATCGTCCACGCATATTCCAATTTCGAAAAGAAGGTGGCTGAGGACATCGAGAACAAGGCTCGCCAGAAGGGGCTCGAGCACCTGTTCGAGAAGATTCTCGTGCCAACCGAGAAGGTGGTGGAAGTGCGTCGTGGCCGCAAGGTCGATTCCGAGCGCAAGTTCTTCCCGGGTTATGTCATGGTTCGTGCCAACTTGACGGACGAAGCCTATCACCTGATCAAGAATACGCCGAAGGTTACAGGCTTCCTGGGCTCCGACAACAAGCCCGTTCCGATTCCGGATTCCGAGGCTGATCGCATCCTCGGCCAGGTCCAGGAAGGTGTTGAGCGCCCGAAGGCCTCCATTACCTTCGAAATCGGCGAGCAGGTTCGCGTTTCCGACGGCCCGTTCGCATCGTTCAACGGCACGGTTCAGGATGTCGACGAAGAGCGTTCGCGCCTGAAGGTGGAAGTATCGATCTTCGGCCGCGCCACGCCGGTTGAGCTGGAATACGCTCAGGTCGAGAAGGTCTGATTTCGAGATCGGGGTTCGGTCGTCATTGACTGATCCTCGTGCGGCAAACGCCGCATCGCGTGGAAGGTGAGGGGGTCAAGCCGGACCTCAAAGACCCGCACCACGCAACCGCAGCCGCCGGAGTGATCCGGCATCAAGGGCCGGGCGACCGGCCGTCAGTGAAAGGCAGAGAGATATGGCTAAGAAAGTTGCAGGCCAGCTCAAGCTTCAGGTCAAGGCAGGATCGGCAAACCCGTCCCCGCCGATTGGTCCGGCGCTTGGTCAGCGTGGCATTAACATCATGGAATTCTGCAAGTCGTTCAATGCGGCTACGCAGGAAATGGAAAAGGGTATGCCGATCCCGGTCGTCATCACCTATTACCAGGACAAGTCGTTCACCTTCGCGATGAAGCAGCCTCCGGTCAGCTACTGGCTGAAGAAGGAAGCAAAGATCCAGTCCGGTTCCAAGACCCCGGGCAAGGGCGCAAAGGCTGGTACCCTCACCAAGGCTCAGATCAAGACGATCGCAGAAGCTAAGATGAAGGACCTGAACGCAGCAGATATTGAAGGTGCAATGGCGATGATCGAGGGCTCTGCCCGCGCCATGGGCCTGGAAGTGGTGGGTTAAGACCATGGCAGGCAAGCGCACTCAGAAGATCAACGAAGGTGTTGATCCGACCAAGCTCTACGCTCTGACGACCGCCATCGGCATGGTCAAGGAACGTGCCGTAGCAAAGTTCGACGAAACCATCGAAGTTTCGATGAACCTCGGTGTTGACCCGCGCCACGCTGACCAGATGGTTCGCGGCGTTGTCAACCTGCCGAACGGCACCGGCCGTACGGTTCGCGTCGCCGTTTTCGCCCGTGGCCTCAAGGCTGATGAAGCCAAGGCTGCCGGTGCTGACATCGTCGGCGCTGAAGAGCTCGTAGAAATCGTTCAGGGCGGCAAGATCGACTTCGATCGTTGCATCGCGACCCCGGACATGATGCCGCTCGTCGGCCGCCTTGGTAAGGTACTTGGCCCGCGTGGCATGATGCCGAACCCGAAGGTTGGCACGGTTACGATGGATGTCGCTGGAGCCRTCAAGGCTTCCAAGGGCGGCGCTGTCGAGTTCCGCGTCGAGAAGGCCGGTATCGTTCATGCCGGCATCGGCAAGGCGTCCTTCGAAGCCAAGGCTCTGGAAGAAAACATCCGTGCTTTCGCTGACGCTGTCATCAAGGCAAAGCCGGCTGGCGCCAAGGGCAACTACGTCAAGCGCGTAGCGCTCTCCTCGACCATGGGTCCGGGCGTCAAGATCGAAGTTGGCACGGTCACCGCAGCGGCTCCGGCTGCTTAAGTTTCATCGGGCTTCGGCCTGATAACAAGAATTCCGGCCTCGCAAGGGGCCGGAATATTCCGGAGAAATCCGGAATCCTGTCCGAGATTGCAGGTGGTTTTCCCTTAATCACTGTTGCCTGCATGAGACGGGTAAGACCCGAATTGCATGAAGTTATACTTCTAGGAAGTCGGTTCGAGCCTTGGATGCCTTGTGCCTCCTTTGCCTTAAGTGGCGCGGAGCGCGAGGGGACAGGATCCTCAAGCGTCGCTTGGGATCTCTTCTGATCCCAGGAGGCAAAGGCAACCCGGTGGGTCCGTTCAACGGTCCCGCCAACTGGAGATAGGCAGTGGAAAGAGCGGAAAAGCGCGAATTCGTCACGGAACTGAACGATGTCTTCAAGGCATCGGGCTCGGTTGTCGTGGCCCACTATGCTGGTGCTACAGTCGCGCAGATGAACGATTTTCGTTCGAAGATGCGCGCTGCTGGCGGCACCGTCAAGGTCGCGAAAAACCGCCTGGCCAAAATTGCCCTTCAGGGTACGGAAGCGGAAGGGATTTCTGATCTCTTCAAGGGTCAGACCCTCATTGCTTATAGCGATGATCCGATCACCGCTCCGAAGGTCGTCATGGATTTTGCCAAGACCAACGACAAGATCGTTGTTCTCGGCGGCGCCATGGGAACAACCACGCTCAACGCTGAAGCAGTCAAGTCGCTTGCGACCCTGCCTTCGCTCGATGAGCTGCGTGCGAAGCTGCTGGGCATGATCCAGACACCGGCTACCCGCATCGCTGGGGTTGTTGCAGCACCGGCAAGCCAGCTTGCCCGTGTGTTTGCGGCCTACGCCAAGAAGGACGAAGCCGCTTAAGGCGGTTTTTCGCTGTTTATAATCAACCGGTTCGAACCGAACAAAAGGAACTAGTAAAATGGCTGATCTCGCAAAGATCGTTGACGACCTGTCCTCGCTGACCGTTCTGGAAGCTGCAGAACTGTCGAAGCTTCTCGAAGAAAAGTGGGGCGTTTCCGCTGCTGCTCCGGTAGCTGTTGCTGCCGCTGGTGGTGCTGCCGCTGCTGCTGTCGTTGAAGAAGAAAAGACCGAGTTCGACGTCATCCTCACGGATGCCGGCGCCAACAAGATCAACGTCATCAAGGAAGTCCGCGCTATCACCGGCCTCGGCCTCAAGGAAGCCAAGGACCTGGTCGAAGCTGCTCCGAAGGCTGTCAAGGAAGCTGTTTCCAAGGCTGAAGCCGCTGACATCAAGAAGAAGCTTGAAGACGCTGGCGCAAAGGCCGACGTCAAGTAATCTTGAACCGCATCTGGGAGGCGGGGTATTTACTGCCTCCCATTTGCCGTTTTTCTGAACGAATTACCCAAAAGCCGCGTGAAAACGGCTTTTGGGTAATGGGTTCTTCAAGAGCATGGTCTCGAACCGAGGCACCAAGGCAATCCGGCCTGGCTGTTTCGGGAGGTGGGACGAGGTTGAACTACTCATTGGTTGACGGGATCGACTGGCCATCGGTTCCCGTCCGTTGCAGGCCCGGATGCAATTTTTGAAGGAGCGACGATGGCTCAGACCCTTTCGTTCAATGGTCGTAGGCGCGTACGCAAGTTTTTTGGTAAAATCCCCGAAGTCGCAGAAATGCCGAACCTCATCGAGGTTCAGAAGGCATCCTACGACCAATTTCTGATGGTTGAAGAGCCCAAGGGCGGTCGTCCCGACGAAGGCCTTCAGGCAGTCTTCAAGTCCGTTTTCCCGATCACCGATTTCTCCGGCGCTTCGATGCTGGAGTTCGTATCCTATGAATTCGAACCGCCGAAGTTCGACGTCGACGAATGCCGCCAGCGCGACCTGACCTATGCCGCGCCGCTGAAGGTTACTCTCCGTCTCATCGTGTTCGATATCGACGAGGATACCGGCGCCAAGTCGATCAAGGACATCAAGGAACAGTCCGTTTACATGGGCGACATGCCGCTCATGACGAACAACGGCACGTTCATCGTCAACGGCACCGAGCGCGTGATCGTATCCCAGATGCACCGTTCGCCGGGCGTCTTCTTCGATCACGACAAGGGCAAGAGCCATTCTTCCGGCAAGCTGCTCTTTGCTGCCCGCGTAATCCCGTATCGTGGTTCCTGGCTCGATATCGAATTCGACGCCAAGGACATCGTCTATGCCCGTATCGACCGCCGCCGCAAGATTCCGGTGACGTCGCTGCTGATGGCCCTCGGCATGGACGGCGAGGAAATTCTCGACACCTTCTATACGAAGTCGCTCTACAAGCGTGACGGCGAAGGCTGGCGCATTCCCTTCAAGCCGGAAACGCTGAAGGGTGCAAAGGCGATCACCGAGATGGTTGACGCCGATACCGGCGAAGTCGTTGTCGAAGCCGGCAAGAAGTTGACCCCGCGTCTGCTTCGCGCGCTTTCCGACAAGGGCCTGAAGGCTCTCAAGGCGACTGACGACGATCTGTACGGCAACTATCTTGCCGGAGACATCGTCAACTACTCGACGGGCGAGATCTATCTCGAAGCCGGCGATGAAATCGACGAGAAGACGCTGGGTATCATCCTCGCCAATCACTTCGACGAGATCCCGGTTCTCGGCATCGACCACATCAATGTCGGCGCCTACATCCGCAATACGCTGACGGCAGACAAGAACGAGAACCGCCAGGACGCTCTGTTCGACATCTACCGCGTCATGCGTCCGGGTGAGCCGCCGACGATGGAATCGGCCGAAGCCATGTTCAACTCGCTGTTCTTCGATGCGGAGCGTTACGATCTCTCCGCCGTCGGCCGCGTCAAGATGAACATGCGCCTCGACTTGACCGTCGAAGACACCGTCCGCATTCTACGCAAGGACGACATCCTGGCCGTGGTCAAGATGCTCGTCGAACTGCGCGACGGCAGGGGCGAGATCGACGACATCGACAACCTCGGCAACCGCCGCGTCCGCTCGGTCGGCGAGCTGATGGAGAACCAGTACCGTCTCGGCTTGCTGCGCATGGAGCGCGCGATCAAGGAACGCATGTCCTCGATCGAAATCGACACGGTCATGCCGCAGGATCTGATCAACGCCAAGCCGGCTGCTGCAGCCGTCCGCGAATTCTTCGGTTCCTCGCAGCTCTCGCAGTTCATGGACCAGGTCAACCCGCTCTCGGAAATCACCCACAAGCGCCGTCTCTCGGCTCTTGGCCCGGGCGGTCTGACCCGCGAGCGTGCCGGCTTCGAAGTCCGCGACGTTCATCCGACGCACTACGGCCGTATTTGCCCGATCGAAACGCCGGAAGGCCCGAACATCGGTCTGATCAACTCGCTGGCAACCTTCGCACGCGTCAACAAGTACGGCTTTATCGAAAGCCCGTATCGTCGCATCGTCGACGGCAAGGTGACCAGTGATGTGCTCTATCTCTCCGCTATGGAAGAGGCGAAGTACTATGTTGCCCAGGCCAACGCCGAACTGACGTCCGATGGTTCCTTCGTCGACGAATTCGTCGTTTGCCGTCACGCCGGTGAAGTTATGCTCGCTCCGCGCGACAGCATGAACTTGATGGACGTCTCGCCGAAGCAGGTCGTTTCGGTCGCAGCCGCTCTCATCCCGTTCCTGGAAAACGACGACGCCAACCGCGCTCTCATGGGCTCGAACATGCAGCGTCAGGCCGTTCCGCTTCTGCGGGCTGAAGCACCGTTCGTCGGCACCGGCATGGAACCGGTCGTCGCCCGCGACTCCGGTGCTGCCATCGGCGCACGCCGCGGCGGTGTGGTCGACCAGGTCGACGCGACGCGTATCGTTATCCGCGCCACGGAAGACCTCGAAGCCGGCAAATCCGGCGTCGATATCTACCGCCTGCAGAAGTTCCAGCGTTCGAACCAGAACACCTGCGTCAACCAGCGTCCGCTGGTAACCGTCGGTGACGAGGTCAACCGCGGCGACATTCTCGCCGACGGTCCGTCGACCGATCTCGGTGATCTGGCGCTCGGCCGCAACGCGCTCGTCGCGTTCATGCCCTGGAACGGCTACAACTACGAAGACTCGATCCTGCTCTCCGAGCGTATCGTTGCCGACGACGTGTTCACCTCCATCCACATCGAAGAATTCGAAGTGATGGCGCGTGACACCAAGCTTGGTCCGGAAGAAATCACGCGCGATATTCCGAACGTTTCGGAAGAAGCGCTGAAGAATCTCGACGAAGCCGGTATCGTCTACATCGGCGCCGAAGTTCAGCCGGGCGATATCCTGGTCGGCAAGATCACCCCGAAGGGCGAAAGCCCGATGACGCCGGAAGAAAAGCTCCTGCGCGCCATCTTCGGTGAAAAGGCATCCGACGTTCGCGATACGTCCATGCGCATGCCGCCCGGCACCTACGGCACGATCGTCGAAGTGCGCGTCTTCAACCGCCACGGCGTTGAAAAAGACGAGCGCGCGATGGCAATCGAGCGCGAAGAGATCGAGCGTCTGGCAAAGGACCGTGACGACGAGCAGGCGATCCTCGACCGTAACGTCTACGGCCGTCTGATCGACATGCTGCGCGGCCAGTCCTCCATTGCAGGCCCGAAGGGCTTCAAGAAGGGCACCGAGCTGTCGAACGCCGTCGTCTCCGAATATCCCCGCTCGCAGTGGTGGATGTTCGCCGTCGAGGACGAAAAGGTCCAGAGCGAACTCGAAGCGCTTCGTGGCCAGTACGACGAATCCAAGTCGCGCCTTGAACAGCGCTTCATGGACAAGGTCGAGAAGGTCCAGCGTGGCGACGAAATGCCTCCGGGCGTCATGAAGATGGTCAAGGTCTTCGTCGCTGTTAAGCGCAAGATCCAGCCGGGCGACAAGATGGCCGGCCGTCACGGCAACAAGGGTGTGGTTTCGCGCATCGTGCCTGTGGAAGACATGCCGTTCCTGGAAGACGGCACGCATGTCGACGTCGTTCTGAACCCGCTCGGCGTTCCCTCGCGCATGAACGTCGGCCAGATCCTCGAGACACACCTTGGCTGGGCTTGCGCCGGCATGGGTCGTCAGATCGGCGATATGCTGGAAGCCTACAGGGCCAACGGCAATATCGAACCGCTCCGCAAGACGATTGGCGACGTTGTCGGCGATGGTCCGAAGGCCGAACAGGTCAAGGATTTCGACGATGAATCGGTGCTGCGTCTCGCTGACCAGTGGAAGCGCGGCGTTTCGATTGCGACGCCGGTCTTCGATGGCGCTCACGAAGGTGACGTCAACGACATGCTGGCACTGGCGGGTCTCAAGGAAAGCGGCCAGTCGACACTGTACGATGGTCGTACCGGCGAGCAGTTCGACCGCCAGGTCACGGTTGGCTACATCTACATGCTGAAGCTCAACCACCTGGTCGACGACAAGATCCACGCTCGTTCGATCGGCCCGTACTCGCTCGTTACCCAGCAGCCGCTGGGCGGCAAGGCGCAGTTCGGCGGCCAGCGCTTCGGCGAAATGGAAGTCTGGGCACTCGAAGCCTACGGTGCAGCCTATACGCTGCAGGAAATGCTGACGGTGAAGTCGGACGACGTGGCCGGCCGCACCAAGGTCTACGAAGCGATCGTCCGTGGCGACGACACCTTCGAGGCCGGTATTCCGGAAAGCTTCAACGTTCTCGTCAAGGAAATGCGCTCGCTGGGTCTCTCCGTCGAGCTCGAAAATTCCAAGATCGAGGAGCTGCAGGCTGCAGGCCAGCTGCCGGATGCTGCCGAGTAACCACATGATAAGGTGTGCGCCTTAGGGCGCACACCGTTCCCGCCATGGCCCCGTAATGTGTCGGCCGGGCAGGGACGCTTTCGCCGCATTCTGCGGTTATTGTCGTTTAAGCGCTGGCGCGGCTCCCGGGAATTTGCCGCCAACCTCGCAAGCTAAGGGCGCTTTCGCCCATGAAGGAGACAGGCATGAACCAAGAGGTCATGAATCTTTTCAATCCGCAGGTGCCTGCACAGAACTTCGATTCCATCCGGATTTCGATCGCCTCTCCGGAGAAGATTCTTTCCTGGTCCTACGGCGAGATCAAGAAGCCGGAAACCATCAACTACCGTACGTTCAAGCCTGAACGCGACGGTCTCTTCTGCGCGCGCATCTTCGGACCGATCAAGGACTACGAGTGCCTGTGCGGCAAGTACAAGCGCATGAAGTACAAGGGCATCATCTGCGAAAAGTGCGGCGTCGAAGTCACGCTGTCGCGCGTTCGCCGTGAGCGCATGGGCCATATCGAGCTCGCCGCTCCCGTTGCCCATATCTGGTYCCTGAAGTCACTGCCGAGCCGCATCTCCACGCTGCTCGACATGACGCTGAAGGATGTTGAGCGCGTCCTCTACTTCGAAAACTACATCGTCACTGAGCCGGGTCTCACCGCGCTCAAGGAGCACCAGCTCCTGTCCGAAGAAGAGTACATGCTCGCCGTCGACGAATACGGCGAAGATCAGTTCACGGCCATGATCGGTGCCGAAGCCATCTACGAGATGCTCGCATCGATGAACCTCGAAAAGATCGCTGGCGACCTTCGCTCCGAGCTTGCCGACACCACGTCGGACCTCAAGCAGAAGAAGCTGATGAAGCGTTTGAAGATCGTCGAGAACTTCATGGAATCTGGCAACCGTCCGGAATGGATGATCATGAAGGTCGTTCCGGTCATCCCGCCGGACCTGCGCCCGCTGGTTCCTCTGGACGGTGGTCGTTTCGCGACATCGGACCTGAACGATCTCTATCGCCGCGTCATCAACCGTAACAACCGTCTGAAGCGCCTGATCGAACTGCGCGCACCGGGTATCATCATCCGCAACGAAAAGCGCATGCTGCAGGAATCTGTCGACGCGCTCTTCGATAACGGCCGCCGTGGCCGCGTCATCACCGGCGCTAACAAGCGTCCGTTGAAGTCGCTGTCGGATATGCTCAAGGGCAAGYAGGGCCGCTTCCGTCAGAACCTGCTCGGCAAGCGCGTCGACTATTCCGGCCGTTCGGTCATCGTGACCGGTCCGGAACTGAAGCTGCATCAGTGCGGCCTTCCGAAGAAGATGGCGCTCGAGCTCTTCAAGCCGTTCATCTATGCCCGCCTCGACGCCAAGGGTTATTCCTCGACCGTCAAGCAGGCCAAGAAGCTGGTTGAAAAGGAAAAGCCTGAGGTCTGGGATATCCTCGACGAGGTCATCCGCGAGCATCCGGTTCTCCTGAACCGCGCACCGACGCTGCACCGCCTGGGCATCCAGGCCTTCGAACCCATGCTGGTCGAAGGCAAGGCTATCCAGCTGCATCCGCTCGTCTGCACGGCCTTCAACGCCGACTTCGACGGTGACCAGATGGCCGTTCACGTGCCGCTGTCGCTCGAAGCCCAGCTCGAAGCCCGCGTTCTGATGATGTCGACGAACAACATCCTGCATCCGGCAAACGGCGCACCGATCATCGTTCCGTCGCAGGACATGGTTCTCGGCCTCTACTACCTGTCGATCATGAACCAGAACGAGCCGGGCGAAGGCATGGCCTTCTCCGACCTCGGTGAGCTGCACCACGCCCTGGAAAACAAGGTCGTGACGCTGCACACCAAGATTCGCGGTCGCTTCAAGTCGATCGGCGAGGACGGCAAGCCGTACTCGAAGATCTATGAGACAACGCCGGGCCGCCTGCTCATCGGCGAACTCCTGCCGAAGAACGGCAAGGTGACCTTCGATATCTGCAACCAGGAAATGACCAAGAAGAACATCTCCAGGATGATCGACGCGGTCTACCGTCATTGCGGCCAGAAGGACACGGTCATTTTCTGCGACCGCATCATGCAGCTCGGCTTCAGCCATGCCTGCCGCGCCGGCATTTCGTTCGGCAAGGACGATATGGTCATTCCGGACACCAAGGCGAAGATCGTCGACGACACCGAAAGCCTGGTCAAGGAATACGAGCAGCAGTACAATGACGGTCTGATCACTCAGGGTGAAAAGTACAACAAGGTTGTCGACGCTTGGGGCAAGGCGACGGAAAAGGTCGCCGAAGAGATGATGGCCCGTATTAAGGCTGTTGAATTCGATCCGGCGACCGGTCGCCAGAAGCCGATGAACTCGATCTACATGATGTCCCATTCGGGCGCCCGCGGTTCTCCGAACCAGATGCGTCAGCTGGGCGGCATGCGCGGCCTCATGGCCAAACCGTCGGGTGAAATCATCGAGACGCCGATCATCTCGAACTTCAAGGAAGGCCTGACCGTCAACGAGTACTTCAACTCGACGCACGGCGCCCGTAAGGGTCTGGCAGACACCGCGCTCAAGACTGCGAACTCGGGTTACCTGACCCGTCGTCTCGTTGACGTTGCGCAGGACTGCATCGTCACGCACGTCGATTGCGGCACCGAAACCGGCCTCACCATGACTGCCATCGTCGATGCCGGCCAGGTCGTTGCCTCGATCGGTGTCCGTATCCTCGGCCGTACGGCTCTTGACAATATCGACCATCCGATCACCGGCGAGCGTATCGTCGATGCCGGCAGGATGATCCTCGAGCCTGATGTCGTCGAAATCGAAAAGTCTGGTATCCAGTCGATTCGTATTCGTTCGGCACTGACCTGCGAAATCCAGACGGGCGTCTGCGCGGTCTGCTACGGCCGCGACCTCGCACGCGGTACGCCTGTTAACATGGGTGAAGCCGTCGGCGTTATCGCGGCTCAGTCGATCGGCGAACCGGGCACGCAGCTCACCATGCGTACGTTCCACCTTGGTGGTACGGCAACCGTGGTCGACCAGTCGTTCCTGGAAGCCTCGTACGAAGGTACGGTGCAGATCAAGAACCGCAACATCCTGCGCAACTCCGATGGCAACCTCATTGCCATGGGCCGCAACATAACCGTCCAGATCTTGGACGAGCGTGGTGTGGAGCGTTCCTCGCAGCGTGTTGCCTACGGTTCGAAGCTGCATGTCGACGAAGGCGACAAGGTCAAGCGCGGTCAGCGTCTGGCGGAGTGGGATCCCTACACCCGTCCGATGATGACGGAAGTAGCTGGTACGGTTCAGTTCGAAGATGTCGTCGATGGCCTCTCCGTTCTCGAAGCGACCGACGAAGCCACTGGCATCACCAAGCGTCAGGTTATCGACTGGCGTTCGACCCCGCGCGGTTCGGACCTGAAGCCTGCCATCGTCATCAAGGATGCAAGCGGCAATGTCGCGAAGCTTTCCCGCGGTGGCGAAGCCCGCTTCCTGCTCTCGGTCGATGCAATCCTGTCGGTCGAGCCGGGCACGAAGGTCTCTCAGGGTGACGTTCTCGCGCGTTCGCCGCTGGAAAGCGCCAAGACCAAGGACATTACCGGTGGTCTGCCGCGTGTTGCAGAACTGTTCGAAGCCCGTCGTCCGAAGGACCACGCCATCATCGCAGAGATCGATGGTACGATCCGCCTCGGCCGCGACTACAAGAACAAGCGTCGTGTCATCATCGAGCCGGCAGAAGACGGTGTCGAGCCTGTCGAATACCTGATCCCGAAGGGCAAGCCCTTCCACCTTCAGGAAGGCGACTATATCGAAAAGGGTGACTACATCCTCGACGGTAACCCGGCTCCGCACGACATCCTGGTGATCAAGGGCGTGGAAGCCTTGGCTTCCTACCTCGTGAACGAAATCCAGGAAGTCTATCGTCTGCAGGGCGTTGTCATCAACGACAAGCACATTGAAGTGATTGTCCGTCAGATGCTGCAGAAGGTGGAAATCACCGATGCAGGCGACTCCACGTACATCGTCGGCGACAATGTCGACCGTATCGAACTGGAAGACGTCAACGACCACCTCATCGAGGAAGGCAAGAAGCCTGCCAGCGGTGACCCGGTTCTGCTCGGCATCACCAAGGCATCGCTGCAGACCCCGTCCTTCATCTCGGCCGCTTCCTTCCAGGAAACGACCAAGGTGCTGACGGAAGCCGCGATCGCCGGCAAGACCGACGGTCTGCAGGGTCTGAAGGAAAACGTCATCGTCGGCCGTCTGATCCCGGCTGGTACCGGTGGCACCATGACCCAGATCCGCCGCATCGCGACGGCTCGCGACGACCTGATCCTGGAAGAGCGCCGCAAGGGCTCCGGGGCAGGGGTCGCAACGCCGATGCTGCAGGACCTGGCGAACGAAAGCGCCCCGGCTGCCGAATAATCGGCAACTCGGTATCTCTCAAATTCAAAACCGCCCGGAGAAATCCGGGCGGTTTTTCTTTGTCCGAAAGATCGTGGGAGATGGGGTGCCGCGCCGATAAACAGCGTTGCGACGATGGCGGCAAGATAGACGGACCCGGAGCAGATCAGGATGCCTGTTACGCGGCTGGAGCGGGCTGCTGACGGCAGCAATGCGGACAGATGTCGGACGTCCGGAATTTTAGTATCGCATACCGGTGGCGCTTCATGGCAGTAAAAGACAAAGCCGCCGGCAACGGCCGGGCGGCTTCGCTGAAATCGTTGCTGAGGCTTAAAGACCGAGCGCGCAGCACAACTCGGTCTTGGCACGCCAAAAGGTGGTTTGTCAGCGGTCACCGCGAGCGCAGGCCAATATCGAAGGGCAGGCGGAAGATGCCTGAACGCAGACGGACTGCGGCCTGCAGTTCGGGATACGCAAAAAAGGAATGCTGCACTTGCAGAGACCGCTGGCGACGGTATTGCGAGAACCCGCCGCACGCTCGCCGCCCTCATTGATATCGGCCAAAATGGAAAAGGTGAGGGTGGGAGGATTGGGCCCGCGCCGGCGCGCAGGCTTTGTTCTTTATATATAGGTCTAGCTGAAGCGGATGATCGAGACTTCGCCGTCCAGCGCACCCTGGTAGGCGGATGCATGCGGCTCTTCGGAGGGCACTTCGGTCAGCATGCCGATCTGGTCGAGATCGGCTTCGATGAAGCCTTCCTCGGCGAGCGCGTTCAAGGCTTCGCGCACGGCGCTGTCGTCATCGGCGGCTTTCAGCATGACGTGCAGGTCCACGCCCTCGCTCGTATCGGATTCATAGCCCTTGCCGATGATGATGAAGATCATCGGTCCGTCGAAATTGTTGTCATTGTCCGGTGTCCCGATCATCTTTTTGTCCTTCGGCTGTCTGAGAATCGCAATATGCAGATCCCATATAAGGGCTTGATGTCTGCAAATACTGATTCCTATCCGTTTTTGCTGCAATGCCCAAGTTTATCTTGCCGGGTATCTTTAACCGGCCTAAAGAGCCTGTAAACAGCGTGTTCACAGGGCTTTTCAAGCCGTCGGGGCGGAGATTATTTCTTAACCGGCCTTGACGAAGAGGGCGGAAACCAGTAGTACGCCGGCCATCGGATCCCATGTGAGGTTTGGCTGTTCGGGGCGACGCGCCCTGAAGATCGCCTCAAACAAGGTTCTAAACGCACGTTGAAGTCATGATGCTGCACGCATGACGCATCTTTTTTGCGTCCTCTGCTCTATGTGGTCCATCTGCGGAAGCGGATCGGGCCATATTTTGCGCATTGAGGGAAAATATGTGTGGCAGTGCCGGAGACGGCGAAGTTCGAGCCCGTAAGGGCTGTTGAGACAAACGTAAGGGATGGTTGAATGCCTACCGTAAACCAGCTGATCCGCAAGCCTCGCCAGGCGAACGTAAAGCGTAACAAGGTTCCCGCTCTTCAGGAGAACCCGCAGAAGCGTGGTGTTTGCACCCGCGTTTACACAACGACGCCGAAGAAGCCGAACTCGGCTCTGCGTAAGGTCGCAAAGATCCGCCTCACCAACGGCTTCGAAGTCATTGGTTACATTCCCGGCGAAGGTCACAACCTTCAGGAACACTCTGTCGTCATGATCCGTGGCGGCCGCGTCAAGGACCTTCCGGGTGTCCGTTACCACATCATCCGCGGCGTTCTCGATACCCAGGGTGTCAAGAACCGCAAGCAGCGCCGTTCCAAGTACGGTGCGAAGCGTCCGAAGTAATTTCGCCCCGGGCGATATCGCCCGGAAAGGCTTGGAAGTGAGATCCCCGGCGCTGCGCGAAGTCCTCCGCGTGGTAGAGCGCCTTAACAGTTAAAGAGACGAGAAGTATGTCCAGACGCCATAAAGCAGAAAAGCGCGAGATCAATCCGGACCCGAAGTTCGGTGACCTCGTTGTCACGAAGTTCATGAACGCCATCATGCTCGACGGCAAGAAGTCCGTCGCTGAAAGCATCGTATACGGCGCGTTTGACTCCGTGCAGGGCAAGTCGAAGCAGGAGCCGCTGACGGTTTTCCATTCCGCGCTCGACAACATCGCTCCGCACGTTGAAGTCCGTTCGCGCCGCGTCGGTGGTGCGACCTACCAGGTTCCGGTCGATGTCCGTCCGGAGCGTCGTCAGGCTCTTGCCATCCGCTGGCTGATCGCTGCTGCTCGCAAGCGCAACGAAACCACCATGATCGATCGTCTCTCGGGCGAACTTCTCGATGCCTCGAACAACCGCGGTTCTGCGGTCAAGAAGCGCGAAGACACGCACAAGATGGCTGACGCCAACCGCGCGTTCTCGCATTATCGCTGGTAATCCCGAACGATATCGAAAGGCAGTCCATTATGGCTCGCGAATATAAGATCGAAGACTACCGCAATTTCGGTATCATGGCGCACATTGACGCCGGCAAGACCACGACTACCGAGCGTATTCTTTATTACACCGGCAAGTCGCACAAGATCGGCGAAGTCCACGACGGCGCAGCCACGATGGACTGGATGGAGCAGGAGCAGGAACGCGGTATCACGATCACGTCCGCTGCTACCACGACCTACTGGAAGGGCCGTGACGGCAAGACCCGCCGCTTCAACATCATCGACACTCCCGGCCACGTCGACTTCACCATCGAAGTCGAGCGTTCTCTGCGCGTTCTCGACGGCGCCATTGCGCTGCTCGATGCCAACGCCGGCGTTGAGCCCCAGACGGAAACCGTCTGGCGCCAGGCTGAGAAGTACAATGTTCCGCGCATGATCTTCTRCAACAAGATGGACAAGACCGGTGCGGACTTCTACCGCTCCGTCGAGATGATCAAGACCCGTCTCGGCGCAACGGCTGTCGTCATGCAGCTGCCGATCGGTGCAGAAACCGAATTCAAGGGCGTCATCGACCTCATCGAGATGAACGCTCTCATCTGGCGCGACGAGTCGCTGGGTGCTCAGTGGGATGTCGTCGAGATCCCTGAGGACATGAAGGCCAAGGCTGAAGAATATCGCGAAAAGCTGATCGAAACGGTCGTCGACATCGACGAAGCCGCGACGGAAGCCTATCTCGAAGGCATCCTGCCCGACAACGACAAGATCCGCGAACTCGTTCGCCGCGGCACGATCGACGTCAAGTTCCATCCGATGTTCTGTGGCACAGCGTTCAAGAACAAGGGCGTTCAGCCTTTGCTCGACGCTGTCGTGGACTACCTGCCGTCGCCGATGGACATTCCTGCGATCAAGGGCGTCGATTTCAAGACGGACGCTGAGATCGAGCGTCACGCCGATGACAGCGAGCCGTTGTCCATGCTCGCTTTCAAGATCATGAACGACCCGTTCGTCGGTTCGCTCACCTTTGCACGCATCTACTCCGGCAAGCTCGAAAAGGGCGCGTCGGTCATGAATACGGTCAAGGACAAGCGCGAGCGCGTCGGCCGCATGTTGCAGATGCATTCCAACTCGCGTGAAGACATCGAAGAAGCCTTCGCTGGCGACATCGTCGCTCTCGCCGGTCTTAAGGAAACCACCACTGGCGATACGCTCTGCGACCCGCTGAAGCCGGTTATCCTTGAGCGCATGGAATTCCCCGAGCCGGTCATCCAGATCGCCATCGAGCCGAAGACCAAGGGCGACCAGGAAAAGATGGGCCTCGCGCTCAACCGTCTGGCTGCTGAGGATCCGTCCTTCCGCGTCAAGACCGACCAGGAATCCGGCCAGACCATCATCGCCGGTATGGGCGAACTGCATCTCGACATTATCGTCGACCGCATGCGTCGTGAGTTCAAGGTCGAAGCAACCGTCGGCGCGCCGCAGGTTGCCTACCGCGAAACCATCACAAAGGCACACGAAGAAGACTACACGCACAAGAAGCAGTCCGGTGGTACCGGCCAGTTCGCTCGCGTGAAGATCGTCTTCGAACCGAACCCGGATGGCGAAGACTTCAAGTTCGAATCCAAGATCGTTGGCGGCTCTGTTCCGAAGGAATATATCCCCGGCGTTCAGAAGGGTATCGAAAGCGTTCTGTCTTCGGGTCCGCTCGCTGGCTTCCCGATGCTCGGTGTCAAGGCGACCCTCATCGACGGCGCCTTCCATGACGTCGACTCGTCGGTCCTGGCGTTCGAAATCGCTTCCCGCGCTTGCTTCCGTGAAGCAGCGAAGAAGGCCGGTGCTCAGCTCCTCGAGCCGATGATGAAGGTCGAAGTCGTCACCCCGGAAGATTATGTCGGCGATGTCATCGGCGACCTGAACTCCCGTCGTGGTCAGATCCAGGGCCAGGAAAGCCGTGGTATCGCTGTTGTCATCAACGCCAACGTTCCGCTGGCGAACATGTTCAAGTACGTCGATAACCTGCGCTCCATGTCGCAGGGCCGTGCTCAGTACACGATGACCTTCGATCATTACGCGCCGGTCCCGTCGAACGTCGCAACCGAAATCCAGGCAAAGTATTCCGGTCAGAAGTGACCGGAATACCAATTGACCGATAACAAGAATTAGCGCCCTTCGGGGCCAAAAATGGAGAGCCGAAAATGGCAAAGAGTAAGTTTGAGCGCAACAAGCCGCACGTCAACATCGGCACGATCGGCCACGTTGACCACGGCAAGACGTCTCTGACGGCAGCGATCACGAAGTATTTCGGTGAATACAAGGCGTATGACCAGATTGACGCTGCACCGGAAGAAAAGGCGCGCGGCATCACCATTTCGACGGCTCACGTCGAGTATGAGACGCCGGCCCGTCACTACGCCCACGTCGACTGCCCCGGCCACGCCGACTATGTCAAGAACATGATCACCGGTGCTGCGCAGATGGACGGCGCGATCCTGGTCTGCTCTGCTGCTGACGGCCCGATGCCGCAGACGCGCGAGCACATCCTGCT
>NZ_JBFUBG010000108.1:0-19327 GCF_056405875.1 Rhizobium sp. P1_E6
GAAGAGGAGGAGAACGACATGGAATGGTTGGCCGTTACCGACCGCCAATCACGCCGATATAGTCGGATACCCAGCGGTGATAGGGCACGCATTCGCTCTCGCTTGCGCATTTGGCGACCGGCGTCTTCCAGAATTTGATCTTGTCGAAGTGATCATAGCCGTTGGTGTTGCAGCCGGCGTCGGTCAGCAGTTCGTTGCCCTTGCAGGCCGCCGGAACCGACGGCACGGCGCCGAACCAGGCGGCGGCATCACCCTGGACCTTGGCCTTCAGGGAATGTTCCATCCACATATAGGCGCAGTTCGGATGTTCACTGTCGGCGTGCAGCATGGTGGTATCGGCCCAACCGGTTACGCCTTCCTCGGGGAAGGTCGAGGCGATCTTCTGCTTGTCTGCCTGCAGCAGGTTGACCTGGAACGGCCAGGAGCCGGAGGCAACGACACCTTCATTCTTGAAGTCGTCGATCTGGATCATCGCATCGTGCCAATAGCGCGAGACGATCTTGCGCTGGCCGCGCAGCAGGTCGAGGGCAGCCTTGTACTGGTCTTCGTTGAGTTCGTAGGGATCCTTGATGCCGAGATCGGGCTTGTGTGCCATCAGATACAGGGCCGCATCGGCGATGTAGATCGGGCCGTCATAGGCCTGAACGCGACCCTTGTTGGACTTGCCGTCCGGCAGGTTCTGCTCCTCGAAGACGATATTCCAACTCGTCGGCGCCTTATCCTTGAAGGCGTCAGCGTTGTACATCAGCACATTCGGACCCCAGAGGTAGGGCACGCCGTAATGGACGCCGTTCACCGTATTCCAGGGTGCATTCTGCAGGCGCTCGTCGACAGTCTTGAAGCTCGGGATGAGGTCGGTGTTGATCGGCTGGACGCGTTTGCCCGCGACGAGGCGCAGTGATGCGTCCCCCGAGGCCGTGACGAGGTCGAAGCCGCCTTCGTTCATCAGCGCCACCATTTCATCAGAGGTCGCGGCGGTCTTTACGGAAACCTTGCAGCCGGTTTCCTTCTCGAAGTCGGTGACCCAGTCGTAATTCTTGTCGGTTTCGCCGCGCTCGATATAGCCGGCCCAGGCGACGATGCTGACGGCGCCTTCCCCCTTGCCCAATTCCTTCAGCGGTTCGGCAGCGACAACCTGTGTCACGAAGCTCAAGCTCGCAAGCGCAGCAGTGCACGATTTCAGAAGATGCTTCATCGTCTGTCTCCCGGTTTTGGTGCCGCTTTGCGGCGTTTTGTTCCCGGAGGAAAAGGTGACGCGGAACGGCCGGTTTCGCAAATTCATTTATCAGAAAGGCGATATCGGAAATTCCGATATCTAGCGAGATCTTCCCGACCGCATGTTCTCCGCGATGGCGACGAAATCGCGTGCCGCCTGCGGCAGACTGGAGCCCTTGCGCCAGACCATGCCGACCTGCACGACGGGCAGGGACCCGGAGACATCGCGGCTCTCGATGCGGTCGCCTTCCAGCGACCAGGGGCGGTAGACGAGATCCGGCAGCAGTGCCACGCCGGCGCCGGTCGCGACCAAGCTGCGCACGGCTTCCACCGATCGGGTGCGGAAGGCGACCTGCGGGCGGGCGCCGAGCGCGGTCAGCAGCTTGCCGGTATTCTCCTCGATTTCATCCACTGTCAGCATGATCAGAGGCTCGCGGGCGATATCGGCAATGGAAATGATATCGGCCGAAACCAGCGGATGACCCATCGGCAGCCAGAGGCGATAGGGTGAGGTTTCCAGGATTTCGGCCTGGAGGGCCATGCGATCACGCAGATTTGAAATGACCATAACAGCGACATCCAGCTCGCCGCCGACGAGCAGATGTTCGAGGTAACCGCCATTGTCCTCAATGGCGCTGACCTCGACGTGGGGGCATGCTCGGCGGTAGCGGGCCAGCAGATCGGAGAGAACGTAGCCTGCGACAAGCGAGGTGACGCCGATGTTGAGTGTGCCGGAGGGAATGTTCTGCTGGCCGGAAAAGCTGGTGCGGGCATCGGAGACCGTTGACAGGATTTTCGTGGCATGCCGCAGAAACTGGTGGCCACTATGGGTAATTGAGAGCCCCCGCGGGTGGCGTTCGAACAGCACGACGCCGAGATCGTTTTCGAGTTCCTTCAGCGCCTCTGTTATCGAGGATTGGGAGATCGACAGGTTCTGCGCGGCGCGCGTGACCGAGCCCTGTTCGGCAACGGCGACGAAATATTGAATCTGGCGAAGCGTGAAGGCCATGGCTTTTTAGAACATGCGCTTGAGCGATCTGGCAAGCGCAGGGACGGCTGGACCTTTTTTGGTATTTAGCCAATTCGAGACAAAGTCGGACGGTCCACTTAAAGATTCGGAAACGTCATTTCCCTAGCTTCACAGTCACTTGTATTGCGTTGGAGTTTTCAGATGGCGGAGCAGTTGGCGTGAAGGCCTTACTGCGCATATTCCGGCCTTCCCGGAAATTGGCTTTGATCATCGGTGGCAGCGCCCTGTTAGCGGGCGTTTCCGGCGGTGCTGCGATCTATGTCGGTAAAGACAGGCTGCTCGGTGACGAGGAATCGGCCGATGGCGTAGCCTGCACCGACGTCAATCTAGTGACGATCAAGAAGCAGGATCACGTCTGGGTCCGCAAATATATCAAGACCGAACCTGTTGACGGCATGACGCGCATCAAGACGGCGTTGCGAGTCGCCCAGGCCGTCTATGAAGCCCAGAAGCCCGACCTCGTGCAGGTCGTCGTCCTCGACGAGAATGGTCCCACCCTGCGCTCGGATATTCGCGGCCGGGCGATCGGCGCCGACGTCGTCTATATCGCGCATCCAGACAAGATGGTCGATGGGCTTGATGACAAGCCCTATTCGGCCCGTTATTACGACGGCGAGGCAAGCGAGCAGGGCCTCTTCTATGGCGAGCGCATCGACCTGCCGGACGACCAGATCGCAGCACTGAACGCGAGTCTCAAGGATCCCGCCGATTGCATCGATCCGGTTGCGGTTGCCTCGACCAAGAAAGAGAGCAAGGCTGCAGCACAGGAGGCCAAGGAACCGTCCGCTGAAGAGCAGGCTGCCAAGGATGCTGCTACTCCCTCAGAAGCTGCTCCTGCAGAGGAAGCGCCTGCCAAAAGCGGGCACTAGGCCCGAAACGGTCAGGCCGCCGGCCTGATGCTTTCCCTTATCAAGGATACATCGCGTCCCGGCGGCTGGCCGAAGAAACGCGCATACTCCCGGGTGAATTGCGAAGCGCTTTCGTAGCCTACGGTATAGGCGACCGAGGAAGCATTTCCAGATTGAGCAATCAGAAGCTGGCGGGCCTGCAGCAGACGGATGCGCTTCTGGAATTGGATCGGGCTCATCGCCGTCACGGCCTTGAAATGGCGATGAAAGGCCGAGACGCTCATGGAGGCGAGGGTGGCGAGTTTTTCGACCTCGACCGCTTCGGCGTAATGTTCGCGAACCCAGCGGATGGCGAGCCTTATCCGCGACAGCGCGCTGTCAGGCGCCGCAATATCGCGCAGCATCCAGCCCTGCGGTCCCTGCAGCACACGGTAGAGGATCTCACGCTCATAGGCAGGGGCAAGCGCCGGGATATCCTGCGGGCGCTCCATGAGCTGCAGCATTCGCAGCCATGCATTCAGGAGTTCCGGCGTCATGCGGCAGACGGAATAGCCGCTCTGTCCGTCTAGATAGGATTGCGGTGAAAGATCCATGAGAAGGGCTGCGACCCGTGCCGGATCGAGCGACAAGCTGACGCCGATATAGGGCCGGTCGGGGGCCGTCTGCCGCACTACGCCGGTCGCCGGTATGTCGACCGAGATCACGAAATAGCTGGCTGGATCATAATAATAGTCGCGCCCGGCGATTGTCAGCGTCTTGCTGCCATCGAGGATCAGGTTGACCATCGGCTCATAGACGGCGCCGAGCTTGTGTTGGGGTATCTCTCCCTTGACCATCAGGATACCAGGTATGCCGGTTTCCGTCGGGCGGTTTTCGGCATGGGCCGTCAAGCGGCGCATCTCGTCGAGTATTGTGTGCATGACCAAATCCTGAACCAGGAAGTGAACGCGCACAAGGCAAAAGCAGGAATAGGCAAGAACGAGGCAGTTTCCGGCGGAGAGCCGATCGGCCGTTTACCATAGCTTTCGGCCGTCGAAGCAAAGGAGACAGAGATGAAAATCGCAATCATCACCGGTGGCAGCCGCGGCATTGGCCGGTCGGCGGCGCAGGAATGCGCAAGGCGCGGCATGGGCGTCATCCTCACCTACAACAGCCACAAGCCCGGTGCAGACGAGGTCGTTGCCGAGATCAGGGAGGCAGGCGGCCAAGCCGTGGCGCTTGCCCTCGATGTCGGCGATGCCGACAGCTTCCAGGTCTTCACGGAAGAGGTCAAAAGGCTGCTTTCCACTTATTGGGGTCGCAGCGATTTCGACTGCCTTGTCAACAATGCCGGGTTCGGCATGTTCAACCTGATGGAGACGGTGACGACGGAGCAGTTCGACGCTCTCATGAACGTCCATCTGAAGGGACCGTTCTTCCTGACACAGGCGCTCTTGCCGCTGATGGCGGATGGCGGCGTGATCCTGAACGTGACGAGTGCTTCCGTTCGCGTCGCAACGGCCGGTGTTGCGCCTTATGCAGCCCTCAAGTCCGGACTTGAGACGCTGACCCGCTACCAGGCGAAGGAGTTCGGCGACCGCAGAATCCGCGCCAACGCCATCTCGCCCGGCCCTATCCGTACCAATCTCGCTGATGCTGCGCTGGACAAGAATCCGGAATTTGCCGCATTGCTCGCCTCGCAGACGGCACTTGGCCGTATCGGGGAAGCCGACGACGTTGGCCGGGTCATAGCCGTGCTCGCCTCCGACGATGGCGCGTGGATCAATGCGCAGACGATTGAAGTCGCTGGCGGCTACATGATCTGAGGGAAAAGTCTCAAAAGAAAATGGAGCGTCCTTTCGGGCGCTCCGTTTTTTAACGAATGCGTCTCTCAGTCGGCCTTGTTACGGCGGGCCGGGAAGAGAATGACGTCGCGGATCGACGGTGCGTTGGTCAGCAGCATGATCAGGCGGTCGACGCCGATGCCGAGACCGCCCGCGGGTGGCATGCCCTGGTCGATCGCATCGAGGAATTCCTCATCCAGCTGCTTTTCCTTCTCGCCGCGGGCATGGGCCTGCTCGAGCTGTTCGACCATGCGGCGGCGCTGCTCTTCCGGATCGTTGAGTTCGGAGAAGGCATTGCCGAGTTCCCAGGCGTTGCAATAGGTCTCGAAACGTTCGACGAGGCGCGGCTCGCCCGGCACTTCCTTGGCGAAGGGTGAGATGTCCTTCGGGAAATGCGTCACGTGTGAGGGCTGGATCAGGGTCTGCTCGACCTTCTCTTCGAAGATGAAGGCGAGGCACTCGCCCCAGGTCCAGTCCTTCTCGACTTCGAAGCCGGCAGCCTTGGCAGCCGTGCGGGCTTCCTCGTCGGTCTTCATTGCGAGGAAGTCGATACCGGTGACTTCCTTGACGGCGTCCGGCATCGGAACGCGCTTGAACGGACCCTTGAAGGACATGGTCTTGTCGCCGAAGGGGAATTCCGTCGTGCCGTGGATGGAGAGCGCCAAGCTCTCGAACAGCCGCTCGACGAGGTCCATGATGTCCTCGTAGTCGGCATAAGCCCAGTAGCACTCCATCATGGTGAATTCCGGATTGTGCCGGGTGGAGACGCCTTCGTTGCGGAAGTTGCGGTTGATCTCGAAGACCTTGTCGGTGAGGCCCGAAACCAGCGTGCGCTTCAGAAACAGTTCCGGCGCGATGCGCAGGTACATGTCGAGCTTCAGCGTGTTGTGATGCGTCTTGAACGGCTCGGCGGTGGCACCACCGTAGACCGAATGCAGCATCGGCGTTTCGACTTCCATGAAGCCGTCATCTTCCATGAAGCGACGGATGCCGGAGAGGATCTTCGAGCGCTGCTGGAAGCGCAGCTTCGATTCCTCGTTGGTCATGATGTCGAGGTGGCGCTTGCGATAGCGTAGCTCGATGTCGGAGAGGCCGTGCCACTTTTCGGGCATCGGCAGCAGCGACTTGGTGAGCATCTCGATCTTCTGGGCGTTGATCGTCAGTTCACCGCGCTTGGTGCGACGCACGACGCCGGTGACGCCGATGATATCGCCGATATCGATCATCGGCAGGAGCGCACGGGCTTCTTCCGGGGTCGTGTCCTTGTGACTGAAAATCTGGATCTTGCCGCCGGCGTCATGGATATCCATGAACATGCCGGAGTTGCGCGACGAGTAGACGCGGCCGGCGACGGTCACGACATCCTGTGTCTCGACATCAGGTTCCAGGCCTTCGTATTTCGCAGCCAGTTCGGCATTGGTCAGCGTGCGGTGGAAATGCGCCGGATAGACGTCGCCGATCTGCTCGCGCAGCAGCTTCAGCTTCTGGGCGCGTACTTCCGTTGCGTCGGAAGATAGGGTGTTTTCGGTCTTGTTGTCAGCCATTGTCGAAATCCTCTGACTGTTCTTACTTCGAGCCGACGAGGGCGGCGACTGCCTGCGAGGCAAGCTTCAGGCGCTGGCGCACGACCGAGCGGCCGAGGATCGCCATGGAATCGAAAAGCGGCAGCGAGCGCGACGAGCCGGAGACGGCGACGAAGAGCGGCGCGACGATGACCTTCAGCTTCTTGCCCATGCGGTCGGCGATGGCGCGCAGTTCGGCCTCGATCGTCTCGACGTTCCATTCCAGGATCTTTTCGAGATCCGGCTGGACGGTGTTGAGGATCTCAAGGATCTCTTCCGGCGGCGATTTGATCTTGGCGAAGTCGGAGGGCTGCAGGCCGAGATCGGACTTCAGCAGGAAGCCCGCGAGATCGGGCAGTTCGCCGAGCTTGGAAATGCGCGTCTGCGACAGGCGCAAGCCAGCCATCAGGCGATCGTTTTCCATCGCCCATGTCAGTACGCGATCGCGGAAGTCTTCTTCCGACAGCTTCTCGCGGATCCAGCGGCCGTTCAGCCAGTCGAGCTTCTGGATGTCGAAGATCGCACCGGCCTTGGACAGGTTTTCCGGGTCGAACTTTTCCGACAGCTCATCCATCGTCAGCAACTCTTCGCCTTCGGAGATCTGGATGAAGAACAGGCCGAGGAAGTTCATCAGCGCTTCGGGGATATAGCCGAGCGCCGAATAATAGGAGATCGAGGTCGGGTTCTTGCGCTTCGACAGCTTCGACTTGTCGGCATTGCGCATCAGCGACAGATGCATGAAGACCGGCTGGTCCCAGCCGAAATAGCGGTACAGCAGAATGTGCTTCGGCACGGAGGCCAGCCATTCCTCGCCGCGTGCGACATGGGTGATCTTCATCAGATGGTCGTCGATGACGTTTGCCATATGATAGGTCGGCATGCCATCGGCCTTGATCAGCACCTGCATGTCGACGGAATCCCAGGGGATCGACACGTCGCCATAAACGCCGTCGGTAAAGTCGCACGAGCCTTCGGTCGGGATCTTCATGCGGATGACGGTGGTTTCGCCGTCGGCCATACGCGAAGTGACTTCTTCGGCCTTCAACGTCAGGCAGAGGCCGTCATATTTCGGCGGCTTGCCGGCGGCGCGCTGGCCTTCGCGCATCTGCTCCAGCCGCTCGGGCGTGCAGAAACAGCGGAAGGCATGGCCCTTGTCCAGTAATTCCTGGGCAAAGGGCTGGTACATATCCTTGCGATCGGACTGGCGATAGGGGCCGTAGGGGCCGCCGATATCGGGGCCTTCCTTCCATTCCAGTCCACACCATCTCAGCGCATCCAGCACTTTGGTCTCGAATTCCGGGGTCGAGCGCGTCGCATCGGTATCCTCGATGCGCAGAATGAACTCGCCGCCGTGCTTCTTGGCAAAGAGATAGTTGAAGAGAGCGATGTAAGCGGTGCCGACATGCGGCTCGCCGGTCGGCGAGGGAGCGATGCGGACGCGGACGCCGGAAGCTGTCATTTTTATGTGCCCGTCAATGAATGCCGAGCGGCTTTTCAATGAAAGCGACGTCCGGCCTGGAAAATGCAGATATCTTTCGGAAACCGGCTGGAGAAGGGCGTCTGCCCACACAATCCACCGATTATCCTGATGGTTGCGCTTAGGCCATATTCAAAAGGGCGCGTCAAGAAAAACCGCTTTTGGCGGGCGTGTTCCGGCGTCTCCGGGCGGCCGCTTCGGGCATCTGTTCTTTGAGGTGAAGCCCGGCGACGACATGAAGCAGGGTTTCATCAAACCTCCGGCTCTCGGAAGAACCCCGCCTTACCCGGTAAGGCGGGGATAATAGTTGGGTCTGAGATAGATAGCGGTCTTAGTGGCCGCCTTCGCGCTTTCGCCGGCGTGCGTTCCTTGCGAACATATTCAGCACCTCGACGAGGGCCGAGAAGGCCATGGCGGCGTAGACGTAGCCCTTCGGCACATGGAAGCCCATGCCATCGGCGATCAGCGTCGTGCCGATCATCAGCAGGAAGGCGAGTGCCAGCATGACGATCGTTGGGTTGCGCTCGATGAAATTGGCGAGCGGCGTTGCGGCAACCAGCATGACCGTTACGGCCGCGACGACGGCGACCACCATGATCGGCAGGTGCGGGGTCATGCCGACGGCGGTAATGATGCTGTCCACCGAGAAGACGAGGTCCAGAAGCAGGATCTGGCCAATCGCCGAAGCGAAGCTCGTGCCTGTCGCGCCTGCGATGAAATTCTCCTGCTGATCCTCCGGATCGACATTGTGGTGGATTTCCTTGGTGGCCTTCCAGACGAGGAAGAGACCGCCGGCGATGAGAATGAGATCCTTCCAGGAGAAGCCATGGCCGAAAAGCTCGAAGAGCGGCTCGGTGAGCTGGACGATCCAGGCAATGGTGCCAAGCAGGGCAAGACGCATGATGAGCGCAAGAGCGATACCGGTCTTACGGGCCCTTTCCCGATGCTCAGGCGGCAGCTTGTTGGTGAGGATGGAGATGAAGATGAGGTTGTCGATCCCGAGAACCACTTCCATCACCACGAGCGTGACAAGCGCCACCCAGGCAGCCGGGTCCTGAATGAGCGTCATGATATCCTGCATCGGCGTATTTCCCCCTTGCGTCACATACGGACGCGGACAATGTATCGTCGCGGCCCTGCCGGGCAAGCGCCGCAAGGGGGTATACGAAAACGATCGGGCTTTTATTCCTTGATCGGCAGCCAGATTTCCGTCAGCCCCATTCCCGTATAGGGATCGAAGCGGTCATCGTAGCGTTCGAACATGTCGGGCGTGCTGCCATGTTCGAGGCCCGAAGTCGGCCACCAGTTGCCGAAAATCAGGTCCATCGTCGCGGGAATACCGGAGACGTGGCCGCGATGGGAGAAGACGGCGTAGCGCTGGAGCGGCAGCTTCAATGTCACAAAGCCCTCCGGCAGGTCGTCGGCGTCGGCTATTTCGGCGGCGGCCATGTAACGGAATTTCTCGGCCTCGCCGTCGATATGGGTGCAGACGCCGTAGGCGACATTTCCCTTCTGGTTCGGGATATGGCCGAAATGCTGGTTGAACTTCTGCCAGAGAGAGGGGATCGCAGCGTTGCCACCATAGTCATAGGTTTCCTGCAGCCCGGCAAAAAGCATCGGCTGAAGGGTTTCGAAACGCGGCGGTTCGAGATCGTTAAGGCTTGCGGTTTTCATCCTGATAGGCTCCATCAAAGCAAGGTTGCGAATGTGCCCTTGTCGCCGCACCGCTTCCGGCGTCATGCCGAATTGGTCGCGGAAGGCACGGGTGAAAGCCTCGTGCGAGCCGTAGCCCGCGCCGAGGGCAACCTCGAGAATGCTGGATGAGCCTGAGATGAGAGATAGCGCGGCCCCACTCAGGCGCCGTGCGCGGATATAGCCGCTGATCGAATGGCCGGTCACCAGCCCAAAGACGCGCGAGAGATGATAGCGCGACAGTCCGGCAGCTTCTGCGATCTCGTCGAGGCTTATATCGGTTTCGAAATGGCTCTCGATGAACCATATCGCCCGTCCGATGGCGCTCATCTCTTCTCCCCTGGTTGCCGTCTCATTCCTAGAGGAAATGCGGCGGCCGGATTTGATCGCTATTGCGCAAATCCGGCGGAAAACCAGTCGGGGCGGGAGATGTGGTCAGGTAGACTCGTGTTTGCGAACGCCATAGGCGGCCATGAAGACGTGGATCGCGCCGCGAATGACGCGTTCGATCTCGTTGCGCGGCGGCGGTCCGTCCATATTGCCGAACAGGCGCAGCTTGAAGAAGCTGCCGCTCGCAAGATCGAGGAACTGCCCGGCGGCGAGATCGATATCGTCGATCTTCAGGGTACCGGCCTGCACGTGCCGCTCCAGGAAGTCGTGCATGATGGTGCGCAGGTTCTGCGGACCCTTGAAGAATCGCTGACAGAGAAGGGGCATGCGCTCACGCACGCCGAGCACGGTGCGCATGGCGTCGATGACCTTGTCTTCGGTCATATGCGTGACGAAGGTTATCCCGAATTCGTACAGGCCGGCCTCGACATCGTCATGCTCTGCAAGGACCATGCGCACGGCTGCCACGAAGGCGGCGCGCTCGGTCTCGACCATGGCGTGGAAGAGTTCTTCCTTGTTGGCGAAGTAGACATAGAGCGTTCCCTTGGAAACGCCGGCCTCGCGAGTCACATCGTTCATACTGGCCGCGTCGAAGCCCATCTTCATGAACACGCTCCGGGCACCGTCAAGGATCTGCTGGCGCTTGGCCGGATCTTCACCCGCAGCAAAGCGACCTCCCGGATTGGGTGGGCTGAATACGGCGGTATCCTCGGGCTTCAGTGTCATGTCTCCTTAACCGTCTTGGCGAATTCGCGGTTTCATTCAAAGAAATCGAACCGATTGGTTCTATGCATCTTGATATGAAGTCAAAAACCCTTTAAGTCAACTGAACCGAACCGTTCAGTTCGATTATTTTACTCCAGATCGGTAGTCTGTTTATGTCGACCAACCAGAAGAGCAACGTTGCGCGCATCGTCAGCGAAAATGCCGGCGCCGAAGAGGTGAAAGCGGAAACCGTAGCCCCCGCCGAAGCCCCGAAGGCAGAGGCACCGCAGACGGCTCCTGCGCAGACGGCGCCTGCTGTCGCACCGGCTGCTCCGAAGAAGCGCCGCAGCTTCGTGTTGCCTGTTGTGGTGCTCGCTGCTCTCGCCGGCGCTGGCTGGTACGGCTACGACTGGTGGACGAATGGCCGCTTTCTGGTGTCGACCGACGACGCCTATATCGAGGGTGATATCGCGACGATCTCGCCGAAGGTTACCGGTTACGTCGCGAAGGTGAATGTTTTCGCCAACCAGGAAGTCAAGGCAGGCGACGTTCTCGCTACCCTTGATAACGGCGACTACCAGAACGCCCTCGACCAGGCGAATGCCCAGATCGTAACCGAGCAGCTTTCACTCAGCCGTATCGATGCGCAGATCGAAGGCGCGAAGGCGAGCCTCGTTCAGGCCCAAGCCCAGAAGACCGCCCTCGAAGCCACCGTGCGCGGCGCGGAAATCAAGCAGAAGCGCCAGAGCGACCTGCAGGCGAAGTCGGTCGGCACCACGGCAGACCTTGACGACGCCAATACGGCGCTCGATCAGGCCAAGGCCAATCTTGCCGGCGGCGATGCCAACATCGTTTTCGCCCAGGCCAACATCACCATCCTCGAGGCACAGCGCAAGGAAGCCGAAGGCTCCGTGCGTACGATGGAAATCCAGCGCGACAAGGCTGCCCGCGATCTCTCCTTCACCGTGCTGAAGGCGCCCTATGACGGCGTCGTCGGCAATCGGTCGGTTCAGGAAGGCGATCTCGTTTCGCCTGGCCAGCGGCTGATGGCGCTCGTGCCGACACGCCAGCTCTACATCGATGCCAACTTCAAGGAAACGCAGATCCAGCATCTCGTTCCCGGCTCGAAGGTCAATGTCCATGTCGATGCCTATAGCGACTATCCTGTCGTCGGCACCGTCGAATCGATCTCGCCGGCCTCCGGCTCGGTCTTCTCGATGCTTCCCCCGGAAAATGCGACTGGCAATTTCACCAAGATCATCCAGCGCGTGCCGGTTCGCATCGCCTTGCCGCAGGATGCGCTTGATAGCGGCCGCCTGCGCGCAGGTCTCAGCGTCGTCGTCGATGTTGATACCCGTACGGCGCCGGTGAAGTAAGCTCTCGGGGCGGAGGTAATCCTATGGCCGGGAGCGCGACAGCAACGGCAGGTTCGATCCCGGCAATGCCTGCGCATGCCGCGGATCGCATGGATCCGAGAAGGCTCATCGCTTTCTTCGCGATGGTGCTCGGCATGTTCATGTCGATCCTCGACATCCAGATCGTCTCCGCTTCGCTCGCCGAAATCCAGGCAGGACTTTCGGCCGGTTCGGACGAAATCGGCTGGGTGCAGACGGCCTATCTGATCGCGGAAGTCATCATGATCCCGCTGTCGGGCACGCTCGCGCGCATCATCTCGACGCGGTATCTCTTCGCGATTTCGGCCGCCGGTTTCACCATGGCGAGCGCCCTGGCCGCAACTGCAACGAACATCGACCAGATGATCGTCTACCGTGTCATCCAGGGCTTCATCGGTGGCGGCATGATCCCCTCGGTCTTCGCGGCCGCCTTCACGATCTTCCCGCCGTCGAAGCGTGCGATCGTCTCGCCGATCATCGGCCTCATCGCCACGCTGGCGCCGACCATCGGCCCGACGGTCGGCGGTTATCTTAGCCATGCCTTCTCCTGGCACTGGCTGTTCCTGGTCAATATCGTGCCCGGTATCATCGTCACGATCGTCACCTGGAACTTCATCGATTTCGACAAGCCGGAACTGTCGCTCTTCAAGAAGTTCGACTGGTATGGCCTGCTGTCGATGGGTGTTTTCCTTGGCGCACTGGAATATGTGCTGGAAGAAGGCAATTCGAACGACTGGTTCAACGACAGCTACATCGTCATCGGCGCCGTTGCCTCTGCCGTCGCCTGTGTCGTCTTTTTCTACCGGGCCTTCACGGTGGAATTCCCGGTCGTCGATCTGACGGCCTTCTCCAACCGAAACTTCTCCTTCGGCTCGGTGTTCTCTTTCGTCATGGGCATCGGCCTTTACGGGCTCACCTATATCTATCCGGTCTATCTCGGCCGCATCCGCGGCTACGATTCGCAGATGATAGGCGAGACAATGTTCGTGTCGGGCCTTGCGATGTTCTTCACCGCGCCGATCGCCGGCCGGCTGTCGACGAAGCTCGACCTACGTTTCATGATGGCGATCGGCTTCGTGAGCTTTGCAGCCGGCACCTATATCATGACGCATCTGACGCAGGACTGGGACTTCTACGAGCTCTTCATCCCGCAGATCCTGCGCGGCTTCGGCCTGATGATGTGCATGGTGCCGATCAACAATATCGCGCTCGGCACCCTGCCGCCAGCGCGTATCCGCGGCGCATCCGGCCTCTTCAACCTGACGCGTAACCTCGGCGGCGCCGTCGGCCTTGCCGTCATCAACACCGTGCTGACCAGCCGCCAGGACGTGCACTACGAGCGTCTGCGCGAAAACGTGYACTGGGGCAATACGGCTGCGATCGACCAGATGAACAACATGACCCAAAACTTCAACAATTGGGGTCTTGATGGTGCCGATGTTGCAGTCAAGCAGATGGTCGGCTTGGCCACCAAACAGGCGATGATCCTTTCGTTCGGCGACATTTTCCTGATGCTGACGGTGCTTTTCCTGGCGATGGTCCTTGGCGTCTTCATGATCAAGAAACCCGCGCCGCAAGGCGGGGGAGGCGGTGGCGGCCACTGACCTCCGGCCGTCGTTGCAAGAAAGGCCCTCTTCGGAGGGCCTTTCTGTTTTTCTGCATGGGTAGTTTCGCTTCCCTTGAATGGGGTGCTTTTCAGCCCACGCATTTTTTGATTTACGTACATCAAAATTGGCGCTAATGGTCTCGTCCAGGAGGAGCGATGAGGCCAACCGTTCACGATATCGCCGCTGCGGCAGGTGTCAGTCTCGCGACTGTGGACCGGGTTCTGAACCGACGGCCGGGCGTACGCCATGTGACACGGGAGAAGGTGGAGACCGCCATCCGGGATCTCGGCTATGTGCGCGACCTGGCGGCGGCAAACCTTGCCAAGGGCCGCGTCTATCCGCTGACCTTCATCCTGCCCGCCAGCGACAATTCCTTCATGCACGGCTTGAATGCCGAAATCCGCGCAGCGATCGCGCGCTCGTCCGCCGAGCGTACGGACATTCGCATCGTCGAGGTGCCGGCCTTTGATCCACAGGCGCTGGTTCGTGAGCTGGAAACAGTCGCTGCCGAAAAGCCCTCAGGGGTCGCGCTCGTAGCCACCGACGCGCCCGATGTGCGCACGGCTGTGGACCGGCTGGTCCATGACGGCATTCCGGTCGTTACCCTCGTTTCCGATCTGACGGGATCTCTGCGTCACCATTATGCCGGCGTCGACAATATCGCAGCGGGGCGCACCGCTGCTCGCCTGCTCGGCCGTTTTCTCGGCGGTGCCAAAGGCGAGATCGCTGTTCTTGCAGGCTCCATGCTGGTGCGCGACCATCGTGAGCGCCTGGAGGGTTTCGCATCTGTCACGGCGCAGGAGTTTCCGGCGCTGCATCTGCTGCCGGTGCTCGAAGGCCGGGATGACCCTGAAACTGCCCATATGCTGATTGCGGATGCGCTTGGGAAGAACGACGGCATCGTCGGCATTTACAGTCTCGGCGCCGGTAATCGTGGTCTGATCCGGGCGCTCAAGGAAAAGGCTGTCGACAGGGCGCTGACAGTGATCGCCCATGAATTGACGGTGCATACGCGCGTTGCCCTTCTCGACGGCACTATCGACGCAATCCTCAATCAGGATGCCGGCCATGAAGTACGCAGCGCGATCCGTGTTCTCAAGGCAAAGGCAGATGGCCTCGCGGTCATCGACGCGCAGGAGCGCATTCGCCTCGATATATTCCTGAAAGACAATCTGCCTTAACGGCAAAGGGAGAAATACCACATGTATCTGGGTCTCGATCTCGGAACTTCGGGCGTCAAGGCGATGCTGATCGACGGCGATCAGAAGATCATCGGTTCGGCCAACGGTTCGCTCGATGTCTCGCGTCCGCATTCCGGCTGGTCCGAACAGGAACCGGCCCATTGGGTGCGCGCCACGGAAGAGGCCGTCGCCGGCCTCAAGGCCAAACATCCGAAGGAACTCGCCGCGGTAAAGGGCATCGGGCTTTCCGGCCAGATGCACGGTGCGACGCTGCTTGACGCCTCGGACAAGGTGCTGCGCCCTTGCATCCTCTGGAACGATACGCGTTCCTATATCGAGGCAGCCGCGCTCGATGCCGATCCGCGTTTCCGCAAGCTGACCGGCAATATCGTTTTCCCCGGCTTCACCGCGCCGAAGCTTGCCTGGGTTGCCAAGAATGAGCCTGAGATCTTCGCCAAGGTCGCCAAGGTTCTGCTGCCGAAAGATTATCTGCGCCTCTGGCTGACGGGCGAACATATCTCGGAAATGTCCGACTCGGCCGGCACCTCCTGGCTCGACACCGGCAAGCGCGCCTGGTCGTCCGAACTGCTGGCGGCTACCCATCTCGATGAGAAGCAGATGCCGACGCTAGTCGAAGGCACGGAGCAGGGCGGCAAGCTGCGCGCCGAGCTCGTCTCGGCTTGGGGCATTTCCGGCGATGTCATCGTTGCCGGCGGTGCTGGCGACAATGCGGCTTCGGCCTGCGGCATGGGTACGGTCAGCGATGGCGCCGCCTTCGTTTCGCTCGGCACGTCTGGTGTTCTCTTTGCCGCCAATGCCGCTTACCTGCCGAAGCCGGAAAGCGCGGTTCATGCCTTCTGCCATGCATTGCCGAACACCTGGCATCAGATGGGCGTCATCCTGTCGGCTACCGATGCTCTCAACTGGCATTCCTCGGTTACAGGCAAGTCGGCGGCCGATCTCACCGGCGAACTCGGCGACAGCCTGAAGGCACCGACAGGTGTGACCTTCCTGCCTTACCTATCGGGCGAGCGTACGCCGCATAATGATGCGGTCATCCGGGGTGCCTTCATCGGCCTCGAGCATGAAAGCAGCCGTGTGGTGCTGACGCAGGCGGTACTCGAAGGCGTATCCTTCGCGATCCGCGACAATCTCGAAGCGCTGCGTTCGGCCGGCACGGATATTTCCCGCGTCACGGCGATCGGCGGTGGCTCGCGTTCTCGCTATTGGTTGGCTTCGATCGCGACCGCGCTCGGCGTTCCCGTTGACCTGCCAGCAGACGGCGATTTCGGCGCGGCCTTCGGCGCTGCCCGCCTTGGCCTGATTGCAGCGACAGGCGCCGATCCGGTTGCCGTTTGCACGCCGCCGGTGACTGCCGGCACGATCGAGCCGGTCGCCGCCCTCAGCGGCGCCTATGAAGATGCCTACAAGCGCTACCGCGCGACCTATCCGGCGATCAAGTCGCTGGCGCACTGATCCATCCATAAGAGCTGAACCCAAGGAGAACCCAAATGAGCACCGGATTTTTCGGCGATATCCAGAAAGTGAAGTACGAAGGCCCCGACAGCACCAATCCGTTGGCGTTCCGTCACTATCAGCCGGACGAAATCGTTCTCGGCAAGCGCATGGAAGACCATCTGCGCTTCGCAGTCGCGTACTGGCACACATTCACCTGGCCGGGCGGCGATCCCTTCGGCGGCCAGACCTTCCTGCGTCCGTGGTTCGAAGACACGATGAAGGCTGCCAAACTCAAGGCTGACGTCGCTTTCGAATTCTTCTCGCTGCTCGGCGCGCCCTACTATTGCTTCCACGACGCTGACGTGCGCCCGGAAGGCAAGAACTTTGCCGAAAACACGAAAAACCTGAACGAGATCGTCGATTACTTCGCCGAGAAGCAGGCCACCACCGGCACCAAGCTGCTCTGGGGCACGGCGAACCTCTTCTCCAACCGCCGCTACATGTCGGGTGCTGCTACCAACCCGGATCCGGATGTCTTTGCTTTCGCCGCCGCGACGGTGAAGACCTGCATCGACGCCACGCAGAAGCTCGGCGGCGAAAACTACGTTCTGTGGGGCGGACGCGAAGGCTATGAAACCCTGCTCAACACCGACATCGGTCGCGAGCTCGACCAGCTCGGCCGCTTCCTCAACCTCGTCGTCGAGTACAAGCACAAGATCGGTTACAAGGGCACGATCCTCATCGAGCCGAAGCCGCAGGAGCCGACCAAGCACCAGTACGACTACGACGTTGCGACCGTCTATGGCTTCCTCAAGAAGCACGGTCTCGAAAATGAAGTGAAGCTCAACATCGAGCAGGGCCATGCAATCCTCGCCGGCCACTCCTTCGAGCATGAACTGGCGCTCGCAAACGCGCTCGGCATCTTCGGCTCGATCGACATGAACCGCAACGACTACCAGTCCGGTTGGGATACCGACCAGTTCCCGAACAACGTTCCGGAAATGGCACTGGCCTATTACCACGTTCTGGCAGGCGGCGGCTTCAAGACAGGCGGTACCAACTTCGATTCGAAGCTGCGCCGTCAGTCGCTCGATCCGGCAGACCTGCTGATCGGCCATATCGGCGGCATGGATTGCTGCGCCCGTGGCCTGAAGGCTGCCGCCAAGATGGTCGAGGACAAGGCCCTCTCCCAGCCGCTCGCAGACCGCTATGCCGGCTGGGATTCGGCCGAAAGCCAGAAGCTCTTCCGCGGCGAATATTCGCTGGACGAGATTACCCATTGGGTCGAGAGCAAGGACGTCAACCCGCAGCCGAGGTCCGGCAAGCAGGAGCTGCTCGAAAACATCGTCAACCGCTACGTTTAATTGCTGGTTTGATTTCTTATGAGGGCCGGGGAGCGAAAGCTTCCCGGCTTTTTTGCACCTGGTTCAGTATTGTCGGATGTCCCCAGCGTCCTAGTTTTCGGCCGACAGTTTACGAACGCGGATCGCTTTCATGACGGACGCCAATCTTCCCGATCTTTATCGGGGCTATATCGCTTGCCTGAACAGCCAGGACTGGCCGAACCTCGGCAATTTCGTGCACGCCGACGTCCGCTATAACGGCAAACATATTGGCCTCTCCGGCTATCGCGACATGCTCGAAGGCGATTTCCGAGCGATCCCCGACCTTTTCTTCGACATCCGGATGCTGGTGTGCGAGCCGCCGCGTGTCGCCAGCCGTTTGCTTTTCGACTGCACGCCGAAGGGGATGCTGTTCGGCCTGCCGGTCAATGGCAGAAAGGTTCAGTTTGCTGAAAACGTCTTCTATGAGTTTCTGGAGGGGCGGATCGAGCAGGTTTGGTCGATCATCGACAAGGCGGCCATTGAAGCTCAGCTATAGGTAAAGCGGACCTTATCGCTTCTGCCAGTTGCGCGGCGGTGCGGAGACCGAATTGCGCACTACGAGATCCGGCCGTAGCAGGATTTCCGTTTCGGCGGGCCGGCCATTCGAGAGAAGTTCCAGCAACAGTGCCATGGCCTGTTTGCCGATTGCAGTGCGTGGCTGGCGGATCGTCGTCAGCGACGGGCTCATGAAAACAGCTTGCGGTACGTCGTCGAAACCGGTGACAGAGAAATCCTGCGGGATGTTGTATCCGCGGGCATCGAGGCCGATCATGACGCCGATCGCCGTCTGGTCATTGACGCACATGAAGGCGCTGGGCAGCGTGTCGCGCATGAAAAGCTGTTCCACGGCATGGCGGCCGCTCTCGATCGTGCCGTCGCCCTCCAGTACGATACGCGTGTCTTTCGGCACGCCGGCGGCGTCGAGACCGGCATCATAGCCTTGCCGGCGACGGCTGTAGGCGAGGCGGGTGCGGGAATCGCCGATGAAGGCGATCTTGCGGTGTCCTTCGGCCAGAAGCAGGTCGACTGCCTTTCTGGCGCCCTCGATATCGTCAACGCCGACATAGGGAATGCCGCCATTGAAGACAGGTTCGAATACACCAACACTCGGCGGCAATTGAGCCGTTACAGTCTGATGACCGAAGGGCAGGATGCCCGTGAAAAGGATCAGCCCAGCCGCCTGGTTGGAGCTAAAAAATTTCAGATATTCCAGGCCGCGCTGCGCATCGTTCTGCGTATGGCCGATGAGAATGCCGTAGCCATGGGCGCGGGCCTCGTTTTCCAGGCCGATCAGGATATTGGAAAAATTGGGGTCGCCGATATCGGGCGCCACGACCAGGATCATATTGGAACGGCCGAGCCGCAGGCTGCGCGCCATGGCATTGGTCGTATAACCGGTGATGGCGATCGCCTGGTTGACCTTCAGGCGCGTGGAATTGGCCACCTTTTCGGGCATATGGATTGCCCGCGAAACCGTCGCGATGGAAACCTCGGCGATCCGGGCGACGTCTTCGATTGTAGCGGGCGTGGAATTCGACACGGGGTCTGCCTTGGGCTGTC